>CAZNDR010000210.1:0-7393 GCA_964571835.1 uncultured Cytophagia bacterium
CATGGAAGCTGAGACGGAATAGCTTCCCGGTGAAACAGATAAAATAAGATAAGTGCCGTCCACTGCCGTAGCAGCCCCTCGCTGGCTGCCGACAATAAAAACATTCACGCCCGGCAGCGGTTCACCAGCAGTATCGGTTATTTTGCCTTGAATTTTGCCCGTGACTCCAGCCGTCGCCGGTGAATCGATCAAGGAAATGGCTAAAAAATAAATGGCAAGAAAAATAATTATTTTTTTAAAGCTCATAATTACCCTCCTCTAATTTTGCTACAAATCTTATCAGATAAAAATATTGAGGATTTATTGATCTTTTAAACAGTAATAGAAACTTATACCAAAATCAACTAGTTGCAGGGGAAAAATCTCTGCTAAGCCCCAGTCTTCAAAAGGTCTAATAGTGCCCAAGATAGCCTGATAACGGATATTCAATCCTAAATCCACATTCGATAATAAAGGTAAGAACATCCCAGCACCGATGTTTATGCCGACGGCAACTTGATCATCGATAACGTCGGGCAAAAGAAGCGATTCATTCAGCGGGCGAGTCCCCTGTCCCGGATAAATCAAGCCGCTTACTTTATTTTTAAAAGCATAAAAACCAGAGCCGAATGTCAAATAAGGCCGAAGGGATCTGCTGAACAAAATTTTCTCTTCAGTCAAAAAATAGAAATTAACCAAAAATCGATGCATAGCCATCGATGCCTGTGCCTGTGGAGACAGATGATATTGTTTGTCCACAGGCCAGAAAAATTTCTTTTCCTCTATTGCTCCATGTCGATAGGTGACAAATCCATATTCCAACTCGACATTCAATCTTGTAGATGTTATGAACTTAACCGATGCCGCGAAACCTGGGGCGACACCATACCACTGTCCCAGGTTGCTGATCGGCAATGTGCCATACGGACCAAGGCCGATTTTAGTCCTACCATTATTTTCTTGTCCGAGCAGGCTTGTTGAATCAAATATCAGCACGGCCACATTTAGAAGCAGATAGAAGAAAAGCTTAAGATTTTTTACATTCATAAGTTATCCTCCCTAATTAAGTTTCATACGAGAAAAAGGTTAACTTTTTTTCTTGCTTACGAGGCTTAACATAATGCCAACTACTAATAAGGTAATGGTGCCAATGACGCCAATCATGCGTGTGTGCCAGGTGCACTCCAACCAGCTAACGTTCAAAGAAATTCCCAAGAATAATTTTCCAAAAGGAGCATAACAAATTCCCTTTCCCAAATACAACATTTCTGGGAGATGACGAGCAAAGGTTGCCCAGGCAATGGCGATCACACTGGCAATGACGGCAACGACTGCCTGCCAAACTTTTGTCCTTTTAAACATTATTCCCAACAAGAACAATCCGATGACGCCGCCGCCGGCAATGCCGCCAAGTTGCCAGCCGGTTTCCAAAGCAGTTTTGACCTTGATCATAGCCAGGCCGGTAATCGTTCCCAGAATTCCCCAGATGATAGTGTACCATCTTAATAATTGGATATCGCGCCGGTCATCAGAATCTTTGTTAACATATTTTTTATAAAAATCGAGCAAGGTCAGAGTGGAAACGCAATTGAGCGAGGACGAGACAGTACTCATCGCGGCAGCCAATAATGCGGCTATCAGAATGCCTCGCACTCCAACGGGAAGTTGAGTAGTAATAAAAAAAGGAAATATTTTATCGCCCATTAATTCGCCTTGTAATTTGGGATCGAGTAAATTGGGCTGTAGCTTATAAAAAGCAAACAGACCCGTGCCGATAAAAAGGAAAAAAGCTGAAACTGGAATATAACCCAAAGCGGCTGTCCAGACGGACTTGGCGCTGTCTTTCACAGTTGGTGTTGTTAAGTAGCGTTGCACATAATTTTGATCGACGCCAAAGTTACGCAAATTTTCCATGATGCCATAAAGCAAAACCACCCAGGCCGTAGGCGTAATCAAATCGAAACGCCAACTGCCCAACGAAAATTTAGCGTGATCTGAAGCTACTGCAAATAGTTGAGACGGTCCTCCTGGTATTCTCAACACAATGATCGCAATGGCGACAAATGCACCACCAACAAAAATGACGACTTGAATGACATCGGTCCAAATAACTGCCGCCATGCCACCAAGCAGGGTATAAAACATCACGCTTATTCCTGTAAGCAGAATGATCGAAGTATAGGACCAACCAGTAATATTATAGATGACCAAGGAAACAAGGAAAAGTATCATGCCCATCCGCGTCAATGAGCCAAACATAAAACTGATGCTGCCATAAACGCGCGCCCAACCGCCGAAACGCTGCTCTAAATATTCATAGGCGGAAACTTTCACTTTGGTACGATAAAGGGGAATGAAATATATCATGGCCACAGTGGCGGCAAAAGGAAGTGTCAGAGAAAATATAAAAGCGTCCCAATTAAAATTATACGCCTGTCCCGGATAAGCGATAAAAGTGATGCTACTGACAAAGGTACCTAATATGGATAAGCCAACGATAAAGCTCGGTATCTGACCACTGGCAGTCATAAAACCATCTGGCGTGCTGCTTCGTTTGCGAAAATATGCGCCCAATAAGATCATACTGGCAAAATAGACGAATAAGATGATTTTGTCAACCAAACCAAAGTGAGTTACCATGCCCATTCCTTTCCTGTTATTAGTATTAAGATTGAAGGTTGATTTTAACTTTTTTTTCGGTTAGCTTATTAATCGCCAATCAATGTGAATAGCAAGATGCCGAGACAAATGTTAGATAGATAAGATCATTTTTTTTGCATGCTGCTTTGATTGTTAATAACCTGCTCACTGCAGAACAACCAATTTCCGATACTCTATTGTGGAGTTCGCTGCCACCTGAACAAAATAAATCCCTGAAGCCATTGGCTTCTGATTATGAAATTCTGATTCCCGAAAAAGTTCAAAGCTGCTGTTATTATTTATCTCAGATAACTGCCGACAAGAAATTTCTCTGCCCAGCACATCAAACACTCGCACAAATAGCGGCAGTTTAATTTCATAACTATCAAGGTAAATTTTTATTCTGGCTTGTTGAATTTGATAGCCACACGCCGGATTTGGATACATATCAAATTTCATTTTTACCACATTAGTGGGGAAGTTAGTATCCATAACTCCCGATGATTCATGCGGCACATGCTGGACAATCCTTTTTATAAATTCTTCAGGCGTGACAACTTGAACATTTTCATTGAAAAGGCTGATGGTGCATCGCACGTCAGCCAAACTTGTTGACCAGGGATGGACATTGACATAGCTATAAGCCTCTGACTGGGAAGGATTGCGGGCAAGCCTATTTATTGTGGCGGCAATAAATTCTGGCGTATCAAAGGATTCCCACAAATTGAATTTTGCCGAAACAACTGGTTTTCCGTTTGACCAGACAATTTTACCGGCATAATAATCATATTGGGCATAATCCAGATAAAAGCAGCCGATCACCTGTGATTGGCGCGTGTAATTATCAAGCATTGCTGGCACAAAAAATCCGCGACGATATTCAAGAATGGTGACAATATTTAAATCCGCCGCCTTGAGAAAACCGTTGAGCCGATCACAATGAGTTGCCAGATCAACAAAAAAAGATGGATAAAAATAGCCGCCTCCAGAGACGCCGCAGACAAAAAAATCAGCCTTCGGTTCAGAAGCCGCCTCACGATAAAGTCTGTCTAAAATAGTCGGCGCTAACGCCACCAACGAAGGCGAAATCGTCCAGCCCATATCAAATTGACCACGCAGCGAACTGCCGTACCATTTTTCATGAGTGGAAAAATCATTCATGAGCCATTGGATATTGTCGCCATCACTCATTACAAAAGTAACGGTATGGACAAAATCGGATGGTACTGGATCATTTATGTGAGTACGTTGAAAAAGTGAATCCACTTGCAAGCCAGAAAAGACAGATAAATTCCAGGCAAAATCAGCAGGAATAGTAAATAATGAATTGTCAGAAGCGGGCTGGACAAATTTATCTTCGCCCTGCGAGGCATCTCCCCAACCCAAAATTGGCGAATCATTTTTTGTCGCGTCCATTACCTGATACATAAAAGAGGAATTGCCATCAAAAAACAGGAAGGCGCCAGCCAGCACACTATAATCGCGCAGGCTTATGAGCGATTCCTTTTGTTGAATGAGCAAACCTGGATTAAAGTCCTGCCAATAATTTTGGAAGCACCAGGCTTCGTCTTTTCCTCGGACGTCCAGTTTTAGCTGCAATCCAGCCGCCTGCACGTGGCTTTCGATACTGGCATCAACTGCCACCACTCCCCAGATGCCTGCCAGCGAAGTGGCGACATTTTCCGAATTTTGCCCGAGTTGACAAAGAAGATACGCCGGCTCTGCCAAGCGGTCTTTAAACCGAGCCAACAATCCCCAGAGATCATACTGATACTTACTATCCAGAACCAAACCATAAATTGCTGTCAAATCTTCCTGCCATTTTAGATAGCCATTGCCTAATCGGAAATAAATTGCCGGTTTCTTTTGAGCTACCACACCCGCCAGTGTCGACAGCAGCAGCAGCTCCGCCTCATTCATCGCTCCGCTTTCAATGACGAAAAGTGTGTCGCCAGAAAGAAGATATGGTGGCTGCGGGAAATAGCGATACAATAAATCCTTGGATTGTCTTTCAGCAGACCACAGCAGTTCCTGACTAATGTGGATAATGCAACATAGTGACAGGCAAACAAAAATCTTTTGTTTCTGGCTAATCACGCTTTTGGTTCTCTTCAGATATAATTGTTTAAGTCAAGAACGTAATATCGCTAAGCCAATGCTTTTGCTTCAAGCGATGGCATCGGTCGCTTTTACATGTTGCTAATTAAAGCTTAACGAGCATAGTTTTGATAATAATTTTTCTGCAAATTGACAAATGACCTATTCATTTTAGATAATCAATTAATTGGCCCGTTTCTTTCTGCTTTTATTACCACCTTTTCCAATTCTTCCAGCGTTTTTCCCTTTGTCTCCACTAAAAATTTGACAAAGAAAAATAAGCTGATAATAGTGGCGACAGTATAGAAAACAAAAATATTTCCGAAACCAATGGAGCTAACGGCAATCGGAAAAAGAAATGATGTCAGCGCATTAAAAAACCAATGTGAGAATGAGCCAATAGCTGAAGCTCGGGCGCGAATATTATTGGGAAACATTTCGGCTAATATCACCCAGATCACTAAGCCCTGAGAGATGGCAAAGAACGCCACAAAGCCAATTAAGTAGATTAGCGCTAAGTAGCCGGCTAAATTACTATTTAAAAAAGCTGAGGCAAAAAGCCCCAGAAAAATGGGCATGCCGCAGGCGCCTAAAACCAAAAGAAACTTGCGTCCCACTTTATCAATTATCGACATGCCAATTAATGTAAAAATCAAGTTCGTTGCGCCAATCATCACCGTCTGCATGAGCGCCACTTCATTGCCAAATCCAGCCGCGTTGAAGATCGACGGCGTATAATAAAATACCACATTGATTCCGGTAAATTGATTAAACATTCCCACCGCGATGCCAATTAAAACCAAGCGAAGATACGGTTTTTTAAATAGGACTATGCTTTTGGCGAATGCTTCTTTATCGATAGATTGAGATATTTCATAAATGATCTTTTCCACATCAACATTTGAATTGACCGATTGAATGACCGATCGTGCTTCTGCCATTCGATCCATTTTGACCAACCAGCGCGGACTGCGGCAGACAAAAAAGAGCAAAACAAAAAAGAGCAGGGCTGGCACTCCTTCAACCAAAAACATCCAGCGCCAATTGTTTTCGCCAACACCGACCAGAAGATAATTGGAAAAGAAGGCCACCAGTGCGCCGATGACGATCGCCAGTTGTGTGGTTGCCACTGTTCGTCCCCTAATTTCAGCCGGCGAAATTTCGGAGATGTACATTGGCGATAAAACCGATGCACCGCCGACAGCCAGCCCGCCAAGGAATCGAAAAAAAACAAAAACCGTCAAAGAATTTGCCAAGCCTGTGCCGATGGCTGAGACGAAAAAAAACGCTGCCATTACAATTAGCATGTCTCGCCGACCAAAAAGATCGCCTGGTTTTCCAACTGAAATAGAACCAATCACACAGCCGACCAAGGCAGAACTCACAGCATAACCAAGCAGCGTATCGGTCAATTGAAAATATTCAGTTATGAAAGGGATGGTGCCGGAGATGACTGCCATGTCAAAACCGAATAAAAAGCCGCCCAGTGCAGCAACAAAACTGTAACGGTACAAAAGCCGCCTCATGGTTTTTATCCCTCAGAATTCGTTTTATTTAGCGGAAAAAAATGTATTTAGCGCCGCAAGTTATCGACTTTAAGTTTGTAGGTCTCGATGGCATGGTGCCCAATTTCAAACTGCAACCGTCCTTTCTCCAGAATGACATTTTTTCCATGCTGCTCCAGAATGTCTGTATGCTCGGCTGAACAAATCGATTTAAAAAAGTCAACCGTCACCTGACTATCCTTCCCATTTGTTTCATAACAGCGCAGGATTACACCTTTGCCATCTTCGGCTTTTTTGAGTATGGTCGCTATTACATTGGGGGCAGAAATCTGAAGAAAAGATTGGCTATCCTGCAGATCGCCACTGGTCGATTGTCCCTGACAAACCACCAGCGGAGTTTGAAGTTCCCAGCCAAAGCGAGCTGCCTCATGCACGAGTAAATCACCTTCGTGTGTGCCAATGGAAAAGCGATAGACATGTTCGCCTTTTTGAGTAAAATATAGGTTCGGATCACCACAACTGAAAACACTGCGCAACAAAATTGGCTGGATGACAAAAGCTGTTTCCAAAAGCATGGGATCTTGAAGAGCGATTCGTTTAAATGTTTGGTACTCTCCGCCGAAACACATGAAGAAATAGTCTGGGTCGATTTCACCTGTCATCGTTCGCGCGTCATGAAATCGAGGATCAAGCCTATCTTTGACATCAAAGGGCGTTACTTCAGTGGCTAAAGTTATCCCCATTTTTTGATTGGAAAGGTCTATCCAATTGTTCGTTGCTCTGACTGTGGGGTGACAGGCTTTGGCGGCTGGACTCTCTTTGCCATATTCAACCACTCCAAAAGGCACTTCATAACTAAGCTGAGCCTTTTTCAAACTAAAGGGAAAAATCGCATTTACTTGAATTTGTTTTTGCCCATCCCAATTCAGGATTGTTTTGAAATCGATCCGCGCTAAATTAGCATAGAGAGATATTTCTTGAATTCTTCTCGAAGTTAATAAATAACCTTCCACCTGTATCGTGGCTCTAATTGGACCTGATTCAATTAGCTTGACTGATGCGGGCTTTTCTCCCATACGCCAACACTCATCGTTAAATTCTTCGCTTTCGTCCACGCCCAGATTTTTCAGCGCGATTAGTTCATTTCCTT
This sequence comes from uncultured Cytophagia bacterium, assembly GCA_964571835.1. Taxonomy (GTDB): domain Bacteria; phylum Zhuqueibacterota; class Zhuqueibacteria; order Thermofontimicrobiales; family Thermofontimicrobiaceae; genus CAZNDR01. Next base: position 7,372 of record CAZNDR010000210.1, read on the forward strand.
TATATTTGATGGTATTTAATAT
>CAZNDR010000211.1:0-7312 GCA_964571835.1 uncultured Cytophagia bacterium
GTTCAAATGTTTCAACAACTTATGGATAGCTATCCTGATAGCGAATATTATGACAAAGCGCAAAGGTACGCCAGTAATATGTGAGCAATGGGGTGATTATATTTTTGATTGTCTTTTGACGGCGGAGCTGGTAACAAGTCGTTAATGAAATTATCGCATTCCAACCGATCTTTATTTTATTACTTTCAATGTGAATGACCAGTTGAATTATTGTTCCATAAAGAGAAGGGCTAAGGCCCACAAATCTCAGGGCAATTTATCAAATTCTCCGTTCTAAAGAACGGAGCTATTCAATATTTATCAATAGCTCCGCCATTTATGACGGAGAAACCCACGATAGCCGTAACTAATTGGGCTTTAGTCCAGACAGTTTTTTGACTGGTCATTCATACTTTCAATTAAAAACCCTTTGAGTATTACTCAAAGGGTTTTTGTTTTGGTGATTGATAAATATAAATCAATTAAAACGCATATCCTAATCCCAGCATAATGTTATCGACTTTCATGCCATATTTGCCAGCGAGATTGTCATAGCTATTTTCCAGGGAATTAAAAACATAATCGGCGACGTTTTTATCGCCAATGAGTATTTTTTCATAACTGATTCCAATTGTCAACGGTCCGAGATCATAGCCAATTCCAAAAGAGATCGCGCTGCGTGAATTGATGTCGGGAATTGTCGGTGAAAGTGTCTCATCGGGAACAACGCAGCCTTCATAATAATAACCGCCACGCAATTTTAATGATTGCCACGAATACTCCATCCCCAATCCAACTCTGATGCCATCTTTCCATTCTTCGACAAGATTGCTGGTATCTGTTGCGGCGTTGTCAAGAGCAATAGTGATGACATCCCAGGCTGACCACTGCGTCCAAGCCAAATCGGCGGATATTTTTAAGTCTTTAAAGCCAGTATAGCAAAAACCGAAGCCGACTTCAAAAGGCAGCGGCAATTTTGTATCTCCGGAAACGTCAGTGTAAACTCGTGAGACCAGTCCTGAATAGAAATTGGTTACCACATCATACTCTTGTTGAGTGATCTCTCCTTTTGCCAATTTGGAATTGAATTGAGCCATTAGCAAAGCATTCTTTTTGATGAAATCATCGGCAGCTTTCAAATCGGCAAAATAGGCAGAAGCATTGATTTTTCCGTCGATCGGAACGTCATAGTAATAGCGAGCAGATAAGCCGATCTGCAAATCTTCCGATAATTTATACATGAGGCCAATATTTCCACCCCAGCCAAAACCAGTGCCCTGTAACTCTGAGTCAATCAATAGATGATTATAGATTGGCTTCAGGCCGCCTAAGTTTTCAATGGCCGATTTTGCAGCCGCTAAATCAGCTGACATATAGGGATTTGGAATATATTTTGGCGTGCGAATGATAATATCGGCATAAACGATGCTTAGCCCAACGCCAAAGGATAAATTGTCGTTTATCTTATAAGCAATGGTGGGGTGAAAGTCCAATATTTTTAAATCATCTTCATAGTCGATGGTGGGATATTTTGAATTATAAAGTTCCGTATCCATCAAATCCCAACTCGCACCTAATCCAAATGGTGCAAAAAAGGCAAAGCCCAAAGAAAGCTTATCCATACCATAACTAAAACCAAATGCCGGGATGTAGAAAGTTTTCGGCTCATTGTTGGTGTAGCCGTAATTCATGCCGGAAAAATGGTCGGTAACGCTAACAGTATCTTTGATGATGCCATAAGGATTGGGATAGGAGAGCCACTTCCAGTTTGCTGGTTTAAAACTGGCAGTGGGCATAATTAGTTCAAAGCTGGTACCAAAACTGAAACCTTTGCTTTGCGTGAGTCCGGCTGGATTCCAGTACATCGCGCTCCAGTCATCGGCGATTCCGCGAAAATTTCCGCCCAAAACAGTCGCCCTAGCACCAATGCCTGTTAAGGCAACGCCGGCAGCGTATACAGAACTTGATAAAATCACAACCATAAGAAGAGTAGATAGAGTGGCGAGTTTTTTCATTTTTTTCTCCGGATTAAAATTTTATTAGTTAATTAAAATAGATAAGTACTTACGCTTGCAGTTTTCGAAATCACCTCCTTGGTATTCATTTAAATCCTGTGGATTGTTCAGAAATCATAATTGATAGACAAGACATAATGACGCATCGGCGCTATATTACGCTCGATTTGTAAGTAATTATATTGGAACAAATTATTGATATTGAATGAAATGGTTGCACCTGCAACTTTTGCTGACAGTCGCGAATCCCACACCTGCTGGGCAACTCGTTCGTCTTTGGGGTAAACTTTTACCTTTTCCAGTCGGCTAATGTAGCGGTAGTCCACACCGGCTTCAAAAATGGAATACAAAAAAGTCAAGCCTGAGGTGAATAAATGCCGAGGGCGGTATGCCAGCGTTTCCTTTGTGTTCAGATCAACTGGGTCGAGGTAAGTATAGCCGAACGAGCTGGACAGGTATCGCCGGTAAATACAAACCTGCCCAGCAAATTCTAAACCCCGAATACGTGCCTTGGCAACATTAATAAATTGAACCGTTTGATAAATGTCAGGCTCTGGTTCAATAAAATTGGTATAGTCGTTGTGGAAGAGAGCCAGATCAAAAACACATCCTTCACCTAATATTTGATTTAAGCCGACTTCATAAGACCAGGCGCTTTCAGCTTTGAGATTCGGATTCTTTATGACTTTAAAGCCAGCGGTAAAAGTTTCGGTAAACATCTCAGCGATAGTCGGTGAGCGAAAGCCTCTGCCAAGTGAAGCGCGCAGTGTGGTCAGAAGAGATGGCTTGAAGTTGACGCCTAATTTTGGATTGAATTGATTATCTGTAACTCCAGCGTCAACAAAATGATAATCAAATCTGCCCCCAAGCGTTACTATAACTTTGTTAATGATATTAAGTTCATCCTGAAGATAACTGGCTATGGTATAGCCATAATGATGGCCAAATAGGGCAGAACGAGTGTAATCATAAATCTCTTCAATGCCAATGGTGAACGTGTTCGTCCTATTGGGCAGATAATCCGCCTGCACCTCAAATCCCAATTTTTGAGCTTTGGAATAATCGTCATTATCATGGTAATGATGTTTCCAATCATTAAAAAAATAGGAGCTTCGCATTTTAAAGGCAATTTTTGAGTTGATAAGTTGACGAAAAACTGCATTAGCGCTGTATTGTCGCGAATGAAGCCAATCGCCGATAGAAGGTATTGGCATCTGGTAAATATCATTTTGATTACGCCAAAGAAAAATTTCGCCGTAATTAAGGTTAGTAAAATTGGTTTGAAAAGTAAAGGTTGATTGAGGATCGAGCTGATAATTGATTTTGCCGATTACATGATATTTATGATATTCCCCATTTTGCTGGTAGCCGTTTGATTCTTTTGTGCCGCTCGCGATCAATAGTCCCACTTTGCTAAATTTTCGGGAATGAGTGATATCAAATTGATTAAGATAACGGATATTATCTGTCCATTCCCAGTCGGAATAATAGGGCCTATCATAGATTCCTCCAGATATATTCACGCTGGTCGCTGGTTGAGATGAGGGATCTTTGGTAATAATATTTATCACTCCACCCAGGGCATGTGATCCGTACAATGCGGAACCAGCGCCTTTTACGATTTCCACCCGTTCAATTTGTGAAAGGGGCACTATATCCCATTTAATATCGCCGCTATCGCCCGGCATCATAGGGATGCCATCGACTAATAAAAGCACCCGGCTGCCTGCGCCTAGACTGAATCCAGATGAGCCACGAATATTGACATCTCCTTCCATCATATATACCCCTGGCGTGTATTCCAGCACCTGGTTCAAATAGGTGCGGTTTCGTCGTTGAATGTCTTTCATGGTAATTAATGAAACGCTGTTAGGAACTTCCTGAAAACTCTGAGCTTTTTTGCTGGCTGTGATAATCACTGTTGGACTTTCAATGACTGTTTCTGTCAGGTAAAAATTTTGGGTGATCTCTCCGGCTGAGGAAATACTAACAGAAACAAGCTGTTCTTTATAGCCCATCATGGAGGCTCTCACCTGATAGGTGCCGACTGGAATTTGAGAAACATAATAATTGCCTTGTAAATCGGAGGAGGCACCGAGCAAGGTTTTCATGACAATAATATTGACGCCAGGTAACGGTTCACCCGATTTTATATCGACGACTTTTCCTTTAAGTGAGCCATTGCGCGATGGCTGGGCAAAGCCGTTCAACGAAAGTTGAATAAGCATGATAATAAAAATAAGCAGCAGTTTATTTTTCATAGTCATTCTCTAATTGATCGCTGGCAGCTAATACTGCCATTGAAAAAGGATAGGCTGCAACGTATTATAGCCAATGTTGAATCTCAGTAGTAGAGAGCCACCTCGTTGCCTCTAAAAATTACGTGAAGGTTGATGCCAGCTATTTTGCTATCTTCGTCAGGCACGATTACCTCCAGTAGCTCAAGGGAATTTTCTTTGAATATTAATCCCACGATATTATTTACTGACCAGGGCTTATCAATTTGTTTGATGACCGCGCCGATGGCTTTATATGTTCCGGGCGCCACTGGAATGTAATAACTGGCCGAGTCAACATAAGCTGGCAAGCCATTACTAAAACTCAAATCAAGCAATGAAGTTGGCGGAAATTCCAGACTGGCAATGACGCGCACCTCTTCGATGTCTTTAGGCCAGGTGCCGCTAAAATAAACAATGCCTGAAATCTGACTATCGCTTACCTTTCTGGCTTTGGCAAAATCTGCCACAATATCTTTTCCCGTAACGATAGTCGAGGCATCAGGCACACTGATTAAGCCGGGCGTAAACGGCTCTCCTGGCATAAAGTAAATGCCAAATATGCTTTGGATGCCCCAAGCAGAATCGTACTCTCTCCAAACTAATCCGAGATAATAGGCACCGGGATCAACATAGAAATTATATTCTGTCGAATCGCCTCCGATAGGAAGCACATCACCGATAATCAAGTCATCGATGCCATTGGGAGGAAATTTAGTCGCCGCGACAATACGGACTTCGGCTGTGTTTTTAGGCCAATCTCCAAGGTAATGTATGGTTCCGCTAATGCCGCTACGAATGGGTTCCAATCCATGATCCATCTGACAGGTCAGGAGAGTAATAAACAGGAAAGAAAAAATTTGCAATATAACTTTTTTATAATAATCCATAATCAATCACTTCATTTGACAATAAAAAAAAACCATGAAAAATATTCATGGGTTAAATAGGTAGCCAAAATAATATTCGCGCTGCTATCAATGAGCTTAAATAATTAGCAAAAGTTTTACCCTTGTCAAGCAGGATAAAAGTGCAACATTGAAGTGTGACATTGGCTTAATAATAATATAAAAAATTTAAAATGTCAAGCACTATTTTTCAAAAAACTGTTTCTCCTAAGTTTATATACCTAAATTTCTAAAACCGATTTGGATTTTATCAAACTGGTCGGTTAATTTCAAATATTTCTGGAGTGAATTGACTGAGTCAATTCATGCAGTGACGCAGTCACTGCACTTCACAGTTTTTCATTGACTTCATAACTGCAGAATAATTTTATTTTAGAAATTTGGGTAGATATTTTAATGAAAAAAAAATTCTTGACATTCAAGCAAAGATTTTTAAATTAATGAAAAGCTGTTCATTCATTAGGTTATTTCCTTTGTTAGCCTAAACTGAATTTTAGAAAAATGCATGACCTTAAAAAAATAGCTGACAAACAGGAGGTAATATTATCAGCGGCAACCAACGTGTTTGCGTTGAATATTTTTTTATCACTCCAAGCTTTCTCAAATTGCCAGCTTGGCAGCTGTAGCTTCCGCAACCATTTATCTTTTTCAAAAATATTGTTATTTTATTTGAAGAAGAAATAAGTCAGATCATCGCTGAGGTGAAATAAAGGATTGATGCTGAGATAGGTTTTGTCAACAAAACAAAAAGCTTTGCCGATTTGCACCTGGCCGATATGGCAACAAACCGCGAAATGGCCGAAGTCATGCAAATTGAAGTATGTTTGAGTCATAAATTTATGAAAGCTACCGCGGAACTAAAATGGACGATTATCTTAATATCATCTCAAAAACAAAAAAATATGGCTCAGATTTGTGCCGGAAAGTGGTGAATGAGATTATTATTAATAGAATCAAAAACCTTCCCTGACCCTGTTCCACTCATTAGCCTGTCGTTGCTGAAAATTGTGATCGACGATAAGATTAACTTCCTTTTAAAAAAACATTGACTTTGAAAAATTATATTAGTACAATTCACCCTTGATTTTTAATTGTTTTGGAAAATAAATTTGTTGAGGAGAATTTTATGAACATTTTGGTTTGTGTCAAGCAGGTGCCAGATACTGAATCGAGAATCAAAATAGCTGCCGACAAAAAGTCTATTGATACGGCTGATATTAATTGGATTCTCAATCCGTACGATGAATTTGCCGTTGAGGAGGCAATTCGGATAAAAGAAAAGCAATCTGGCACCATAGTTACCGTTATCTGTGTTGGACCAGAGCGCAGCCAATCAGCGATGCGCAATGCGCTAGCTATGGGTGCGGATGAGGCGATATTGATAAAAACCAATGATAGCTATGCTGATTCCTTTTCCATTGCCCAGGCGCTGGCGACAGTAATCAAGGATCTGCAATACAATTTGATTTTGTTTGGCAAACAGGCGGTTGATGATGATAATCTTCAAGTCGGACCAATGGTCTCCGAATTGCTCAACCTTCCCTGCGTTACTTTTGTTTCCAAACTCACTTTAGATGGTAACATGGCACAAGCTGAGCGCGAAATTGAAGGCGCTACAGAAGTTGTAGAAACCTCTTTGCCGGCAATTTTTACCGCTGAAAAAGGACTCAATGAACCACGGTATCCGGCGCTGCGCGGTATCATGATGGCAAAACGAAAAACCATTGCTGAAAAACAGGCGAATATGGAATCGCCTAAAATTGAATTAGCGAACCTCGACTATCCGCCAGCCAGAAAAGGCGGGAAAATTGTCGGGCAAGGAGTTGAAGCAGTTCCTGAGTTAGTCCGTTTGCTCAGGGAAGAAGCCAAGGTAGTATAAAAAAAGTGGATTAATGGATTGATGGGAGTAAATTTCGCCAGATGCTTAAAGCAATTGTTCTAATTTCCTGTACTCCATAAATCCAAAATGCTAAGGCTGCAACCTGACTTTTGTTTGATGGTAAAATATTCGGTTCGTTTATCACCCAAATTTCTAAAACCGATTTGGATTTCATCATGCTTATCGGTTAATTTTAAATCTTTATGGAATGAATTGACTGAGTCAATTCATGCAGTGACGCAGTCACTGCACTCC
>CAZNDR010000212.1:0-7308 GCA_964571835.1 uncultured Cytophagia bacterium
GCTTAAGAGATCAAATACCTTCAATTCGACCATTCCTGGTTTATTTAATGTGAATTGAATTGTTGTGGTTGGATTAAAGGGATTGGGATAATTTTGGCCTAATTCAAAGCTAACCGGCACTGAGGCGTGGCTTTGTTTTTCTTCGACAGCACTGGGAATCCCGGTAATTTTCCAGACAACATTAGCCGTAAAGCTAACGGCAAAACCTTCTCCGGCGCTGTTAAAAGCTATTCCCCGAGGTCCATTAAATTCTGTGGAATCCATCGGAATATAAAAGTAGTCATATTTTTTATTTTCGATGTCCACGACGACAAAACCATTATGCATTTGTCCGGTAGTTGCGTAGGAATCGTCGTGCGATATCCACAATCTGCCATCTGGCGCCCAATCCATGGTCACACACTGATATTCAAAAATGGAATAGCCGGCGTCATCGATAGCAATACTATCAGTGAGAGAGTAAGTGACATAATCTTCGGTGGTATAAATATAAACCGGCCCGCCGGCAGCAAGATTAGCCGAGATGAGCGTTTTTCCATCTGGTGAAATCTCAATACCGCGAGCATAACCCACATGTTTATCTAAAGTAATTTGCTGGGTTTCCTGAAAAGTTGCCGGATCGATAACGCTGACCGGTGTCACGCCAACTACCTTGCCAACATAAATATAACCCTCAGCATCCACCGCTGGTTTGGTCAAGCTTCCCGTGCCAATCCAATAAGCCATGCCGCTGCCGTCTTCAACATTTAGCTTCATCAGCGTTTTCCCCTGAGCATATAAAATGTTGCCATCGGCACACACATTCATGCCGCGGCAGGCACCAGAAATATTTACCGCAATGGTCGTGTCCGAAAAGGTGACTGACGCGATGGGTGAAAAAGCCGCCGGCGTGCCATCGGCATTCAAAACGACAATGCCGCCAGTCGTGTTGCCATAATAACTGCCAATCCACACACGATCATACTTGTCCACCACTATCCCATGTCCGCCACTGATAAGCTGTTCACCGGTAGCGAGCGTATCAGCAAAAACGCCAGCATACTGCGCGTTCACTAATGCGTCATCGTACGTCCAAGTGCCAGGTGGCAATAGCTCCTCACGAGTTATCTTCCATACCTTATTGGCAGTAAAACTGACGGCAAAGCCATCGCCAAGGCTATTAAAGGCAATGCCACGAGGACCATTAAATTCGGTGGAGTCCATCGGAATTTCAAAGTAACTATATTCTTTTGTGTTCAAATCCACAACCACAAAACCATTTTCCTTTTGCCCGGTGGTAGCGTAAGAATCATCATGCGATATCCACAGCTTGCCATCTGGTGCCCAATCCATGGTCACGCATTGATACATAAAAATAGGATTGTCCAGATTGTTCAGATAGATGCTATCGGATAAGGTGTAGGTAATAAAATCTTCTGAGCTGTAAAGGTACACTGGCCCGCCGGCAGCAAGATTAGCCGAGATGAGCGTTTTTCCATCTGGTGAAATCTCAATACCGCGAGCATAACCCACATGTTTATCTAAAGTAATTTGCTGGGTTTCCTGAAAAGTTGCCGGATCGATAACGCTGACCGGTGTCACGCCAACTACCTTGCCAACATAAATATAACCCTCAGCATCCACCGCTGGTTTGGTCAAGCTTCCCGTGCCAATCCAATAAGCCATGCCGCTGCCGTCTTCAACATTTAGCTTCATCAGCGTTTTCCCCTGAGCATATAAAATGTTGCCATCGGCACACACATTCATGCCGCGGCAGGCACCAGAAATATTTACCGCAATGGTCGTGTCCGAAAAGGTGACTGACGCGATGGGTGAAAAAGCCGCCGGCGTGCCATCGGCATTCAAAACGACAATGCCGCCAGTCGTGTTGCCATAATAACTGCCAATCCACACACGATCATACTTGTCCACCACTATCCCATGTCCGCCACTGATAAGCTGTTCACCAGTAGCGAGCGTATCAGCAAAAACGCCGAGATACTGATAGTTGGGTCCCCTTTCTTTTTCCCAGGCTTGAAGCAATGCCGGGAGCGCCATGGTTAAACTCAACAGCAATACTAATAGCAATAATTTTTTGATCATAAAAAATCTCCTTCCGTTTTAGTTTTGTTGGAAAACCCTTTTTAATTAAAAAGCTATAAGAGATAAATTTTAGAGCAAATCACCTCCCTCATTGTATTAAAATGAATTGCTTTATTAAACCTAAATTTTACTCGGGCAATAAAATATTTCTTTTTAAAAAAAGCTGCCGCGCAGAAATACCAAAAAATAATTTCATCCTGCTTCCAAAGTTGCTTGGCGGTTCGGTTTCATAGTCTACGGCCATAATATGGCGCGCCATTTTTACGAACAACGATTTTCAATAAATTAAACGTGCTCGTAAGCTGTTGTATCGCGTACATATCCTGACCTTCACCCCAACTTAAAGCAATAATATTTGCTTCAATGAGCCCGGGATATAATGTTTTATAACTGCCATTGACGGGATTGTACACAAAAATGGCATCCAGATTATCAGTGGCTAAATACATCTCACCATCTTCAGCAAAAGTAAAAGAGTTAACGGAAACATTCGTCAACCAGTTAGTTGCGGACATATCTAACACTAATTCTTCAGTGCCCAGCGTTTCTCCCTGGATTTCACAGCGCCAGATTTTCGCCTCGCCGGAAGTTTCATTTTTGCCTGATAGGTAAAGGTAGCTATTAAAGACCCGGACAGTTTTCACAGGCATGGCAAAAGTTTTGACCTTTGTTTTTGAGGCATCTGGTTTAATCAGATAAATATCAGCGCCAATGGAAATCCAAATATTACCATTGATATCAAAATCGAAATCTTGTGGCGCGTCGGGAAGTGTCGTAAAGGTGCCTTCGCTGCCGTTGGCTGAGATAGTAGCAATTTTCTTGACTCGCCCAGCAGAAAAAGCGGCGTACAAAACATAGCCCGGCCCCATCTTCATGCCGCCAGTCGGCTTGAGAAAACTCACATTAGCTAACGTGGTGGTTACACCGGCTGGATCAATTTTTTTAATTACCTTGCCAATAAGGGAAACATAGACATTTTCATCTTTGTCCACATCGACAGCATAGGCTTCGGTTTCAGTCTCCATAAAAGCGCCCAATTTTATAACGGCTGGTTTTAATTTATACAAGACTGGCTCGCTAAACAATTCAGCTCCTAAGACCGCAATTTTGACTTCCAATGAATCGCCGGTTACATTGGGCGTTTGAACGGTGAGCTGGCTTGGAGAAGCAGTTATCACTTGTGCGAGACTACCGTCAAAGAAAACCAAATTTTCTTCTGCCACGGATGAAAAATTTTTGCCTTTAATGATAACATCTTCGATCGCAGCATAGGCGCCGCCAGCCGGTGTTATTTCTGTAATCACTGGCGCTGGCTTGCTTGTGGCATTGGGATCAAACAAGCTCGGCGTAACATCTTTGTCGCAGTCATAGAAAAAACCAAGAAAAATTAAAACTGGCAAGAAGACATATATTCGAGAAAATATTTGTTTCATCTCAGTACTCCTCTCTTACATTAGACTGTATGAATGAGATTGATCAAAAATCAATAAATTAAACGACCTTCTCTTAGTTTTCCTTTTTTTTAAATTTAGTCATGATCTATGTGCATTGACGCTCAAATTGAGAATCTAAACGAAAATCTATGAACGTCATTAAATATGCCAAATGGCGTATAGCAATAGTCCACAGCTAACCGATAATTGCGATAGATTTGCTGTAGCCCAATTCCGGCTGAGAAGCCATGCTCATCATTGGGACTCGAATAGCCCAGCCGCAAGGAAAAAGTGTCCATAAAAAGATATTCACAGCCAAAATTTACTTGCTCATAATAATCGCGCGGGTGAACAGCATCTACTGAAACCAGCAGGGCATGCATATTTTTATTCACTGCTCCATAAAGATCCAAAACGTTCATGGCCAGACCGATCTTAAAAACCAGTGGCAAAAGAAAACTTTCATCTTCGTAGGTGACCTCCTTTGAAAAATTTCTAATGCACATGCCAAAATTTAGGCTTTTAAAGCCGGTGCGGTACAAAACGCCAAAATCAAACGCTAATACATCAGCAGTATAGTCCTTTTTATCATAACCATTTTGGTTGCTAAAGCCAATAATGCTGCTGCCAAGGTCTTGATTGACATATTTGATATTGCCGCCAACTGAGAATTGGCTGGACAAAGCCTTAGCATAGCAAAGGCCGATAGCCACAGCTCCGGGACTAAATTGTCCCAAATCGAGAAAACCCTGCTCATTAGCATCTCGTATCGTTTCGTTCAAATCTCCATAATCTGCTGATAGGAAGGAAATACCAAAAACACCGTATCTGCCATTAGCTGGATTGAAGGCTGCGCCACCTTGAACATATTTTATATCGGCAATCCAATTGACCTGACCTAGCGAAACATCAGCTAAACCGCTTAAGAATCCAAGGCCGGCGGCATTATAAAATACGGAGACCGATGTTCCTTCAAGCGCCGTGCCAGCATCACCCAGCGCACTGATGCGAGCATCAGTAGAAACATTGAGAAATTTCATGCCGGTCTGGGCTAATTTTTGTCGTTTCATTTCTTGCGCTTGACCAAATACGGCGACAGTAGCAATAAAGAGAAAAGCAAAACTTAATAAAATATATTTTTTCATAATCACACCTTTATATATTATTTGTTATCGGATGATGACAAATTTCTCAATCTCCGTTTTGCCTGTTTTGCGATCTTTGATCACCGCAATGTAGACGCCACTGACGACAATCTGCTTAGAATTGGTGGTACAATTCCAATATTCATCACCCGTGCCGTTGCGATGTTCGATCATCGTGATTAATTCGCCCAATTCAGTATATATTTGAATATCACAATCACCCGGAATATTAAAAAAAGCTAGCTTGTCTCGTTCGCCAGGAAATAGCAGATTATTTGGATCTGCCGCTATGTTATAAGGATTCGGTACAATACGGATGTCATCAGTATAGATGCGTTCGGTATATTGTGACGAATCAGAATATACTCGTACAGTATCACCTTCTTCAACTGAAGGTCTTTTCAGCGTGGTGGGATCATAACTTTGAGTGTAAAATCTGCCACTTCTGATATTCACGGCTGGGATGCGCAATTCTGGCATAGCTTGTATTGGCTGCCCAATGGCACTAATATAATAATAATAGGATGGACCCCGTTCTAATTCTGTATCGAAGAATGATCGTTCACTGCTGCCCAAGGCAGCAATTTTTTGGTAAGTGCTGTCAAGTCTTCCCTTGGCGCGGTAGATTTCAAAGCCAGTCAACCCAGGAATATTATCGGCAATCCAGGAAAGGGCAATGCGGTCTCCGCCACCATCCACATAGAAGGTGCTTGGCGGCAGCATTAATTGCGCCAGTTCATAACCGGATTGATAATTCGCTATGGCTCTTCGGAATGTCTGGAACAATGAATCTCGCCCCGTTAGCACCCATTCGTTCTTGGTTCTGGCATTGATCACACCCCATTTATATTGTCGTCCGATCTCAATACATTTCTCGCGGCTCAAGCCTGCTGCTGCTTCGGCGATGACAATAGTTACGTTTTCACCTGGTTTCAAAGTGTAGGGGCCATAACCATCACAAGCAGTAAATCCACCAGGGGTGCCCAGTGCCGGATCTTCGGTGGGATCGCCCTTTGCATAGTCCCCATCTGGATAAACCTTATCAGCATGACGAGGCGCCATGTGCCCGCTTGACATCCATTGATATTGTTGTGTCATCATTGCCAGATCAAATTGGCTGGTTTCAACTTTTTGCGTGATATCAATATCTGAGCCCATGTAACACGTGGTAGAAGGCTGAGAAATATCGTCAGATGGATCATCGGGCAAATGATCGGCATGTAGCGTAACAACGCCCACGAACTGAGCCGCGCCAAGACGTCCGGTGGTATCTGCTGTTTCGCAATAGCCCGCCGAATTGCTCGGATCCCAGATCGGTCCTCCAATATTATCATAAGTGGTAAAGGGTGGAAAATTTCCATGCCAGGCAAACTGAGCACGAAAATTCTCATTTGGCGGATCTTGTTTCACTCCATCACCTCGGGCATCAAGCATTGTCTGCAAACCCCACCCAGTCCCATTGCCGATGACATAGCGAGTTTGCCGACAAACCGACCATCGATATTGAGTAAAAAAATAGACATCTTTTAAAGTCTGATTTGGCAATTCTATCTCTTCATCATCATCAACATTACCGGTATTCTCGAAGGTATATTCCACGATAATGTAATTATCATGGTAAGGATGGCTGAACTGCATGATCTGGCGCGTCATCGTAATTCCCAGAACGGAATTGGTAACACTGACCAGCATTCGATCAGCTTTCATAGTAGGATCCACGCGATCAACTTCAACGAACTCGCGATAGGTTAGATTGCCGTCCACATAAACATAAGGTACATCGAAACGACTGACCATTTCAAACTTTATCGGAAAAAACTCATTGGTGCCCGATACCCGAGGCCCAACGTGCACCACCTTATAGGGCCAAAAATTACCAGCCGCATCAGTAAAATCGACACAGCCCATCCAAAATCCTTTGGCAGCCTGAGAATCCTGGTATTCATAGATTGCTGGCCATCTTAGCCCATATTGTTGAATTGCCATCCAGCCATGCTCAACTTCACAACCAATCTCAGAGTACCAGTTATGAAGAGATCCGACATTCATCCAGGCGTTCTCATATTGAGCATAGCCATTCCTTGAACCTATTGAAAAAGTAATCATAAGAAGCAAAATCAGAAACAGCCCTGTTCTTTTTTGATAAAATGTCATGTTCATTGCTCCCTAAATTTAATTGACAGTCACTCAATTATCTAATATCAAACGAAATTCTTAATCCCCAAAAAATATTTCTTGGATTAAGAAAAGCAAAAAATTCCTGATTCGGCATATCGATATAAGCCTTGTCATCAAATATCTTATCCAAGCGGTCTTTTTCGACTTCGGTCCATTGCCCAGCCACATAATTCAAATATCTCTTGGTGCTGGCTTCATAATAAATAACACGGGGAATAATCTCCGATGGTGCTACTTCGCCAATCGACTGATGAGCTTCGATAGGTTGAAAGGCAACGCCCGGTCGTCTGTAATCGCCAGGGCGATCATCGCCAGCTTGGTCGATATCCAGAACATGACGGCGCACATGGCGATCAGCTTGATGACGTCGGATATGACCGTGTCGGCTGCGTGGTTGATGAACTCCTCGACGACTTCGGAGTCGTTCGTGATTCGAGACATTATCTCGCCGGTCTGGCGGGAGTCGAAAT
>CAZNDR010000213.1:0-7274 GCA_964571835.1 uncultured Cytophagia bacterium
CCTCAGAAATTATCAGAAGACTATATTATAAGTCAGCAAAAATTAAACGGCTCGATAGAGAGAAAAAATTTTCATTGGAAACTTAGTGATCAATGGAATGAATGATTTTTAGAATGACTTTTTCTCAACTTTTTTATTTGCTAAAAAAATACTATTCTTTCAATAGCACTTTTCGGCTTAGATCTAATTTCCCCTGCTCATCAATTTTGATGAGCTTTACTTGGACTTCATCTCCTACTTTTAAAACATCTTCTACTTTATTGACACGACGATTTTCAATTTGAGAAATATGCAATAAACCTTCTTTGCCAGGCAAAATTTCAACAAATGCTCCAAAATTCATTATCCTTTTTACTTTGCCGCTGTAGACAGTTCCGACTTCTGGCTGTCTGACCATATCTTGAATTATTTGCTTGGCACGTTCGCCATTTTCCGGATTCACAGCGGCAATAGTAACAACTCCTTCATCGCTGATATCGATTGCTGTTTCAGTTCGTTCGATAATATCTCGAATATTTTTCCCGCCCGGACCGATAATCATTCCAATCATATCTGTATCGATCTTCAACGTAAAAATTCGAGGAGCATAAGAAGAAAGCTCTTTGCGTGGCTTATCCATCGTTCTGTTCATAATCTCTAAAATGTGCAGTCTCCCTTCTTTTGCTTGGACAAGCGCCTCGGCAATGATCGCTAAAGAAATGCCTTCAATTTTAATATCCATTTGAAAAGCGCTAATTCCCCCTGCAGTTCCTGCCACTTTAAAATCCATATCACCCAGATGATCTTCGTCACCAAGAATGTCACTTAGTATAACATATTGGTCGCCGTCCATCACCAAACCCATAGCGATACCAGCAACTGCCTCTTTGACAGGTGCACCAGCGTCCATCAATGAAAGTGAGCCGGCACACACGGTTGCCATCGAAGATGAGCCGTTTGATTCTAAAATATCTGATACAATCCGTATCGTATAAGGAAAAACCGCTTCGTTAGGGATTATTATCTTTAACGCCCTCTCTGCTAAATTTCCATGTCCCACTTCACGGCGACTGGTGCCGCGAATTGGTCTTACCTCGCCTACACTAAAGGGCGGAAAATTATAATGAAGCATGTAACTTTTCCAGAATTCACCCTCGAGCTCGTCCATTTTCTGTTCGTCCATTTTAGTGCCCAGTGTAGTGACCGCCAGCGCTTGCGTTTGTCCTCTGGTGAATAATGCTGAACCATGGGTACGCGGCAACAATCCAACTTCGCATTCGATTGGCCGTATTTCTTTGGAGCTTCGACCATCCAATCGACGATTATTTTCAAGGATCATTTTTCTGACTAATTCTTTTTCAATTTTGCCAATTTCCCCTCTGATAATGATTTCGGATTCAGGGTATTCTTCTGCCAATGAGTCAGTCAAATCATTTACGAGCTTAGCTAAGGCATCGCCACGCTGGCTCTTATCATGAATTTCTATGATTTCAGCAATTCTCGAATAGGCAATATCATGAATTTTATTTATTAAATTAGTATCTAATTCTGGCGCTACAATTTCCATCTTTGTTTTACCACAACCATCAACCAATGTTTGTTGAAGACTGACCAGCTCGACAATAAACTTATGGCCGAATTCCAAAGCCGCCACCAGATCCTGTTCGGAAATTTCGTGCGATTCGCCTTCGACCATAAGAATTGAATCTGCATTACCGGCGATTACCAAATCCATGTCGCTCTCTTCTAAATCGAGGTAGGTTGGATTAACGATAAGTTCGCCATTCACTCTGCCGACTCGAACGCCAGCGATAGGGCCATTAAATGGAATATCTGAGATTGAAAGCGCAGCAGAAGCTCCAATGATTCCCAGCACATCAGGATCATTTACCTTGTCAGCTGATAATACAGAGACGATAATTTGAACCTCATTAAAAAAGTTATCTGGGAATAAAGGCCTGATAGGTCGATCGATTAATCGCGCACTTAAAATTTCATTGTCGCTCGGTTTACCTTCCCGCTTAAAAAAACCGCCAGGAATTTTCCCGGCAGCATAGGCTTTTTCTCGATATTCGACACTGAGTGGGAAAAAATCCGCCTCTTTGCTTGCCTCTTTGGTAGCTACCGCCGTTGCAATAATCACTGTATCACCATATTGAACGATAACAGCACCATTGGCTTGTTTAGCAATTTTCCCAGTTTCGATTGTCAATAAATTTTGACCTAAGGTCATTTCCTTCTTAACTAGCATTTCCCACTCCATTTTGAATTTTTAGCATCTTTAGTAATCAAATTAAAAAGCCGTGATATAGCTTACATCACCATCATCCTGTACGCGCCAGAACTTTCAATAGAATTTGCTTTATACAAAAATAATAGGCTAACCAAAAATCATTAATATTAATGTCTGATATTTAGCTTTTCTATTAATGCACGATATTCATCAAGATTTCTATTTTGCAAGAATTTGAGAATCCTTTTTCTTTGTCCGACAAGCTTAAGTAAGCCTCTCCTTGAATGATGATCTTTTGGCTCTTTTTGACAGTGATCTGATAAATCTTTAATTCTTTTTGTCAACACAGCGATTTGGCTTTTGACATTGCCAGAATCTTTTTCATTTTTTCCAAATTCTTTGAAGAGATTGATTTTTTCTTCTTTTGCTAATGGCATGTCTTCTCCTAATAAATTTAATTTTTTGACAATATTTCCATCGCCATCTGTTTATCTATTTCTATTTGGCGATAAAGGCTTTCTTTGCTTTCAAATTTAACATCATCTCGAATTTTTTGTTTGAATGCTATTTCAATAGGCTTGTCATATAAGTTTTCATTAAATTGGAACAAGTGGATTTCAATTGATAATTGTCCATAATTAAAAGTCGGTTTCGTTCCTATGTAAATAACTGACTCAACTTTTTTTCCTTCGTGAATTGTCCACCCTGCATAAATACCGTTTTGCGGAATTATTTTTTTATCGGAAAGGGGCAAAAAATTTGCTGTTGGAGTAGCAAATCTTTTCCCTCGTCCTTCTCCATAAATGACTTTTCCCTTCATTTGATAATGACGGCCTAAAAAAATTTCAGCACCGGCAACATCACCTTCCGAAATCATTTTCCTAATTTTGGTGCTGCTAATAATGATGTCATTGGCGGAAAATGGTTCCATCTGCAAGATGGAATAGCCATGTTTCGCTTGCAGACTTTTTAAAACAAAATAATTTCCGCTCCGGCTTTTTCCAAAAGCGTGGTCGTAGCCAATAATGATGGATCGGAAGCCAATTTTATGAACCAGAATGTTTTCAATAAAATCTGTAGACGAAACTTCTGATAATTCTTTTGTAAAAGGCAAAATAACAAGGCGATCAATTTTTTGCTTTTCAAAGATGTTAATTTTTTCTTCCAGTGTTGTAAGCAGCCTAAGTTTTGTTTGTCGTTCAGGATTCACTACAAACTGCGGATGCGGCTCAAAGGTCACCACAGTTGTCTGGACATTTTTTTCTGCCGCTTCACTTAGTAATTTTTTGATAATTGCCTGATGCCCCAAATGAACGCCATCAAACGTACCGATTGTCATGACGCAATTATCATTTTTTGTTATATCTTCTAACTCAGTAATTATCTTCATTGTTAGGAATCGTCAACCTAATGGTTGATTTTTTGTAACTATTTCTTCGAAGCGATCCAGGTCGAGTGACTCTTCTATTTTAAAACTACCAATTTGCGTTCTTGTCAATGATTTTAAAAACGCGCCGCAACCAATTTTAATTCCAATATCACGAGCTAAGGCACGAATATAGGTGCCCTTTGAACAGCTAACTTTAATTTTAATTATTTCATCATCAAATGATAACACCTCAATATTTTCAACATGCACAAGGCTCGGCCTTCTTGGCACTACTTCGCCAGCTAAAGCAATTTTATACATAGGCTTGCCGTTGATTTTTTTCGCTGAAAACATGGGTGGAATTTGCCAAATATCGCCTACAAACGCATTACAAATATTCCTTGCCATCTGGATATCTAAGGGAGGAATTTCTGCTTCACTTATAACTGCGCCCGTTACGTCATCGGTATTCGTTGTCTTGCCGAGCTCAATGTCGCCAATATAAATTTTTGGCAAATTTACAAATTGGGAAATTGTCTTCGTTGCTTTGCCTGTGCAAAGTATTAAAACGCCCCTTGCGAAGGGATCTAATGTTCCAGCATGTCCTACTTTAGCCTGAACGATTTTCCGAACTTGCTTGACAATCCAGAATGAACTTTTACCTTCTGGCTTATGGAAGTTAAGAATAGAGCCAGCATCAAAATCAAATTGATTTCCTAGCCATATCATTCAGTTTGTTCATCTTTTATTTTTTCAAGTAATCGATCAATTTTTAGTGCCTCGTCCATTCCTGAATCATAGCAAAAATGTATTTCCGGCACGCTCCTTAACGCAATTCTATTTGCAATTTCAAGTCTAATAAATTTAGTAACACGCTCCAGGGCGGAAGCCAATTTAGCTTGATTCAGATTATCATTGATATATCGGTAATAGATTTTGGAGTATTTCAAATCATCAGATAGCTTGACATGGGTAATAATAATATTTTTCACCAAGCGATCTCTTACCTTATTGGCAATTATATCGCAAATTTCCCTTTTCATCAGTTCAGAAACGCGCAGTGATCTTTTAACTTTCATGACTAACTCTTAAAATATATCTATGGCGAAATTGGTAACTTCAACCCGGTAATCGCTTTCAATTAATTCAATTGCTTTTTGGATAATAGCTTCGGCGATTTTTTTATCATTTGCAACAACAGCAATGCCAAATATCGATCGCTGCCATTTATCTAAATAATCAACTTCAGCTACGGAGACATTAAATTTATTTCTAATTTTCGCTTTTATGCTTCTTAGCACAAATCGCTTAGCTTTTAATGAGTCACTTTCCGGTATGAATAATTCTATTTGCCCACAAGCAACAAACATGTTTATTTACAGTCTAGGAAGTTACTAAAGTTCTCTTAATGGCAACTTTTCTGTATGATTCAATTATATCACCGACTTTAATATCGTCATAATTTTCCAGACCAACACCACATTCAAAACCTGATACAACTTCTTTGGCATCTTCTCTAAATCTTTTTAATGAAGCGACATGACCTTCAAAAATTAATTTATCATCGCGGTATAGTCTCACTAAATCATTTCTGGTGATTTTTCCAGATAGCACGTAACAACCAGCAACTGTACCAACCCTAGGTACTTTAAAAGTTTCTCTGACTTCTATTGAGCTTAAATTTTCTTCTTCGTAGGTCGGCTCCAGCAATCCTTCCAAAGCATTGCGAATATCAGAAATGGCGTCATAAATTATTTTATACATGCGAATATCGACCTTTTCCATTTTGGCAATTTCGCGCGCTTTGACCGTTGGTCGAACGTTAAAGCCCAAAATAATTGCATCAGAGGCAGCGGCAAGCAAAATGTCCGATTCGGAGATGGCGCCTACACCTTTTAATATGACTTTCACGCAAACTTCTTCAGTCGTTAGTTTTGATAAGGAATCATTGATTGCCTCAACGGAACCATCTACATCAGCTTTTATAATCAGTGACAGCTCTTTGACCACACCTTTT
The DNA here is from genome assembly GCA_964571835.1 of uncultured Cytophagia bacterium. Taxonomy (GTDB): domain Bacteria; phylum Zhuqueibacterota; class Zhuqueibacteria; order Thermofontimicrobiales; family Thermofontimicrobiaceae; genus CAZNDR01. The sequence continues at coordinate 5,599 of CAZNDR010000213.1, forward strand.
TTGATTTGTTGTGAGATTTCATCTAACGTCAAATGTCTGAACTGGCGGTGCTCTTGTTCTCGCTTAAGTTGTTGGCGTTTGGCACTGATCTCCTTGGTATCTCTTTCTGATTTAAGCACCATAAAACTATCGCCAGCTTGAGGCAAACCAGTAAAGCCTGTTACTTGAATAGGAATGGAAGGTCCGGCTATTTTCTGCTTCCTACCAAATTCATCAAACATGCTTCGCACTTTTCCGTTATACTGTCCAACGACAAATGGATCGCCAATCCGTAACGTACCGGTTTGAACTAAAACAGTAGCAATGACACCTTTTCCCTTATCCAGCTCAGATTCGATCACCACGCCTTTAGCCAGACGATCAGGATTAGCGCGGAGTTCAAGCATTTCAGCTTCGATAAGTATGCTTTCAAGCAATTTATCGATATTGGTTCCTGCTTTGGCAGAAATTTCCGTACACTGATACTTGCCGCCCCATTCTTCAATCAAAATATTTTGCTCAGATAGTTGTTTCTTAATTTTCTCAGCATTGGCATTCGGTTTATCAATTTTATTTATCGCGACGACAATTGGCACATTGGCCGCTCTAGCATGATCGATTGCCTCAATTGTCTGCGGCATGACATTGTCATCCGCGGCTACGATCAACACGACAATATCGGTAACTTGAGCGCCTCGCGCTCGCATCGCTGTAAAAGCTTCGTGGCCAGGCGTATCCAAAAATGTGATTAATTTATCATCGACTGCTACTGTGTACGCGCCTATGTGTTGGGTAATTCCTCCAGCTTCGCGTTCAGCAATATTACTTTTTCGGATAAAATCTAAAAGTGAAGTTTTTCCATGATCCACGTGGCCCATAATTGTCACTACTGGTGAACGGGACTGCAATTTTTCTTCATCATCAGCTTCTTCTTCAATTTCATTTAAAATTTCTGCTCCAAATTCCTGCTCAAATTCAACTTTGTAGCCGTACTCATCACAAATAATTTCAATGGTTTCTTTGTCAAGTCGTCGATTGATCGTCACGAACAGACCAAGTTCCATGCATTTGCGTATTAGCTCGCTGGATTCTTCGCCCAATGTTTGAGCCAATTCGCCGACCGAAATAAATTCACTGACATGCAGAACGTTTGCTTCTTCTTCCTCTACTGCTACAATATCCTCACCTTTAACTTTCCGTCGTCTTTTTCTTTTGCCAGCCTCCTCCATGGCAGCGAAGGTTTGCTTGATTGATTCTTCAACTTCTTCTTCGCTGATAACAAACTTCTTCTTCTTTTTAATTTTTTTTCGAGGCTTTTTAACTATCTCATCTTCGATTATTTTTTCGGCTTTCTTCTTTTTCTTCTTTAGTTTTCGCGGCAGTAATTCTTCTCTTTCTTCAGCCTTTTCATCTTCTTTTTGTGCTAATCGCTCTTTTTTCTTTAGTTTTCTCTTCTTCTCCTTTTTTGGTGTTTCTGCTTCTTTATCAATAACCGATAGTTTTTCTTTTTCAATTTTTCGAATAACTTTTAAATCGACACCAATTTCTTCTTTCGACTCCTGTTTCTCGATTACTTTTTCTTTTTGGCTTTGAAATGCAACGAGTTCTTTTTCTTTTTTTGCTGCAGGAACTTCTGCCGCTGCTTCTTTTTCAGTAATTACTTCAGGCAATTCGGCAGCCGGCATCGGTGTAGGTTC
>CAZNDR010000214.1:0-7216 GCA_964571835.1 uncultured Cytophagia bacterium
GATTTATACAAATCTTATTTTCGAATGAGATATTAGGTCACATTTTCATGAGGCGAGATGCTACAGAGGAGAACACTTATTGGGAGAAAATTACCGTCAGTTGTTCGCTTACCATCCTGAGCTAATTTATTTCAATCATGCTGCCACTGGTAATTTGCCCAAGCGAGCGGCAACAGCGATGAAAGCATTTATTGATAAGCGCGCTGTTTTTGGTGAACCGCCGCTCGAACAAATGTTCGATTATTTTCACCAATTTCGCGCTGAGGCAGGCAAATTGATGAATGTTGACCCGAATCAAATTTCTTTCATCAAGAACACGAGCGACGGGATTGCCTTGGCGTTGTTTTCCATCGACTGGCAGCCAGGCGATAACATGGTGGTGCAAGAGGATGCCTTCCCTGCCAGCCTGTATCAGGTTCACTATTGTTTTCCCAAAATCGAAAAGCGATATGTCGCTCTGGCCAATGGTTCAGCTTTTTATGATCGGTTAAGCCAGGCGATTGATGGGCGCACGCGGTTGATAGCGATTGATTTTGTCCATTTTTTGTCTGGCTATCGAGTGGATGTGAGCCAGCTTTGGCAACTTACTCAACATGCACAGGCTTATTTGTTGGTTGACGGTATTCAAGGATTGGGTGCAGTGAACGTTGATCTGACACGAACGCCAGTCGATTTTTTCGCCGCTGGGGGCATCAAGTGGCTGCAAGGACCTTTTGGAACTGGCATTTTTTATGTGCGTCAGGAAATTATGGACAAGCTTATTCCTTTTCATATCTCGTGGTCAAGCGCTAAATATGAAGATTTTTCCAGTTTTTATCCTTTAAGACCATTGCCAGATAATGCCCTTCGTTTTCAGCCGCTCAATGAAAATTATGTTGGCTTGATTGGTCTGACAGAATGTTTGAAAATGTTCAATGAAATTGGCATCAGCCAGGTGGAGCAGCAAGTGCTTTCTTTAACAGATCAGGCACTAACCGGATTGAGCGAGTTGGATTGTGAAATTCTCACGCCGCCAGAAAAAGAACGTCGCGCCGGGATCGTTACTTTTAAGCATTCAAAAATCGAGAGCGCTGTATTGCACGAACGCTTGGGAAAAAAACTTGTCAAATGCTCCTTGCGCGAAGGGTGGATTCGCTTTGCCCTTCAGTTTTATAACACCAAACAGGAGGTCGAAAAAGCACTTTTATTTATTGGTGAGGAAATACAACGTGCCTGAATTGCCAGAGATTTACCTTTTTTGCCAGCAAATGAATGAGACGATCATGGGCAAAGAAATTGAAAAAGCGGCTATTTTGCAGACGAAATGTTTGAACCGGCCAGAAAATGATTACCAGCGACTGGCCGGAAAAAAAATCGAAAAAGTCGAGCCACTGGGCAAATGGATCAAAATTACTTTGCATTCAAAAGATGAACTGCTGATCAATCTGGGTATGGGCGGCGAGCTCATTTATTTTACCGATATTTCTGAAATTCCAGCAAAAGCAAAATTTATTGTCTCCTTCACCGATGGAACTGGATTTTTTGTTACCCTGTGGTGGTTCGGCTATTTTCATTTCATTAAAGCCGGCGAAAAAAATCCCATGACCGACAATCTGGGCGACGATCCGCTGCACCTCTCGCTGGACCAATTTAAACTAAAATTAGCTGGCAAACGTGGCAGAATCAAATCATTTTTATTGGATCAGAAAAATTGCCGCGGCATTGGCAATTTTTATATTCAGGAAATTTTATTTCAGGCAAAACTTCATCCGCAACGCCCAATCGATAGCCTCACAACTCATGAAATAAAAAAGCTGTACCATGCCATCCAACAGGTTTTAAGGCGATCGATTGAATTAGGTTCCAGTTCATACGAAAAGGATTTCTTTGGAAAATATGGTGATTATTCTTTGAAGGAATTGTCGTTCGCCTATGAAAAAGATGCCGTTTGTCCGGACTGCGGCACAGCGACACAAAAAATTAAAACCGGCACCAATGCCCAGTACATTTGTCCGATTTGCCAGCAGTTGCCTGGGGGAAAAAATACAATTATCAATAATTTTCGCCAATTGGAAATTCATAAAACTGGAAAGGAATAAAAATGAAACGTTTTATTGCTTTTTTGGTGACCATTTTTATTATTACCATCGGTCTGTATTGTGTCCGCATCGATGAAAGACAAAATGCAGAAAAAAAAGTAAATATGACCGTGAATTCATTTTATGAAGCCGTTGAAAGCGGAAATCTCGCTGCTTTGCTTGATCTTTATCTCAATAAGACGACTACCGTTTTGATCTGGACCGGCGTCAATGACCGATGCTTTGGCTGGGAAAATATCAAAAATAAATGGACAGAGATTTTGCAGAATAAAGAATCAATTCGCATTTTTAAAAGCGAGGAGACGATTCACGTAAGTCCCTCCATGCAAACAGCTTGGATTTCTTCAGTGAATCGATTTGAATATTCAACCACGTCAGTCTTGCAGGCTGAGACAATTTTTTTCTCAGCCGTGCTGGAAAAGCATGGCAGCAAGTGGCAGTTTGTCTTAACTCATTTTTCAGTCCCTCAACAGTCAGCCCAACAACTCAACTTATCAAGTCCAGCCAGTGCCGATTCAGTGCTGGGAGAGTTGAAAATGAATGGCAAAAAGCTCGAAAGAGATTCTATCAGTTTCAAATCAAAAACCGACCATAACTCGAAATCAGCAAAAACGCCAGCCGAAAAATATTGACAGTTGACAATTTCTTTCACAAGAGAAAAGGAAAAACCATTGAAGATTAAGTCAGTGATTTAGGATTAGTTTTTTAGTGTTACCTTTGCTGCGCTAACCGCGAAAATCAGATCTCTAAAAATTAGCAAAATAAATTCGGAGAATTTCTAAGTGAAAAAGAGAACATTTTTAATTCTTCTCCTGAGTTTAACTCCCTTTTTTCTCCATTCTCAACAGAACGAGATCATCTATTCTGATAATTTTGATAGCTACCAAAACGGCGCTATTGGCGCACCGACCTGGCAGATTACCAAAGGCAACTGGTTGGTTGATCAGGGGAAATTTTTCCAAAAATCTGTCGATTATGACTGCGTGGCGATGCTAAAGATTTTTTTCGATTTTTCTTTCCGACTGGAATTCAAGTTCCGCGTTATCGAAGGCGAGCCTGGTGTTGGAGTGGTATTTTGTTCCGAACGTAGCGATAACACCTCGCTGTGCCAGATGAATCGCTTCCAATCCAATGAAACTATGCTCATCGGCAGATTTATGAATGGTGAATACGATTGCCAGCGTCTGCTTCGTTTCAAAAAAGAAAAATTTGCCCGGTGGTTTAATTTGATTTTAATCGTTGATACAGCGGACAAGAAGTATAGCATGTTTCTCAATAAAAAGCCACTGGTTGAAAATGAACCGCTGTTGTTTCGCGCCGGCTATTGTGGGCTGCAATCTTCCGGTGGCGTCATCGCTTTTGATGATGTGAAAGTTACAAAATTGTCTCCTGGCCAGCAGCCATCTCCGATGACCTGGCTGCGCTTTTTTATTTTCGATCATAAAGATCAGATCGTTTATCCCCAATCTGCCAAAGGCGTAGTCGAAATTGCCAATAACAATGGGCAAGTGATTTCTGCATTAGGAAAAAATATTGAAGAAAAGGGGCAACTGAAAACTCCACTCGGCATTGCCCAGTTGAGCTGTGGTGATTACGTGATTGGCGACAGCGCTCTTAACCGGCTGCATCTTTTTAGCGAAAAAGGAAAATGGAAAAAGTCAGTAGGTTATAAAGGCACGGGCAACGAGCAATTTGCTGGTCCAGTCGATGTGTGCACGGATAGTGAAAATCGGATATTTGTTGCTGATCGAAGCAACAAGCGCATTCAAGTGTTGAACAAAAAGCTGGATTTTCTGTTCTCGTTTGGAAGAGAAATATTAAAAGAACCAGTGGCTATTTATGCTAAAGGCGATTCATGCTATGTGGCTGACAATGGCGTAAACCGAATTTTTCTGTTTACTTCAGCCAATAGTTTTAAAGAAGCGATACAGCAATTTGATTTTGGCAATGGACAGGCGCACGATATTTTATACTATGACCATAAAATTTACCTGACAGTGGAAAAGGAGCTTCGACAATTCGAAATGCAAGGTAAATGGTCAGCCTGCTTTCGGGCAGAAGCGCTGGGAGATTTTAATCCATGGGGTTTGGCGTGCAATAAAGGTGGTGATATTTATGTTTCCGACTTTGCCAGCAGTCGACTCTTAGAATTGAAGGAGAGCCTTTTCGAGACGCAACCGGTAGTAAAATTTCCCGCTAATCGAAAAGCCCTGATAAATGTGCAAACGCTGCACGATACGCCAGCAACTCTGCAGATCTTCCACGGTGAAAAGCTTCTTTTTGATTCGACAAGCAGCAGTGGTTTTTTTCATATTTTTGAGATCAGTAATTTGAGCCCGTCAACCGTCTATTCCTTTCATTTTTCTCCGACGATCGATCAGATACCAAAAGACACAAGCTTTTCAAAAAAATATTTTTTTATGACGCCAGCACCGGAAGGGAAAAAACATTACCGTTCACTGGAAATGGCGACAATCATTTTTACCAATGTCGTGGACACGGCTGTGACAAAACCAGCAATGGCGCAGCCACCAGAGCTGACGGATCAAGAAATCGAGCGAATAAAAGATCAAATCAAGGATGGCATTCGTTTTTACTGGGTGAACTCCGGGCTGAACCTATTTTTGAATAATGAATTTATCATCGTTAGAGAAAGATTGCTGCGGTCGCACATTTTCGGCAACGAATGGTATTATCCACCATTAATAAAGACGCTTACTAAGTATCTCAGGCTGGCGAAAAAAAATCCAGATAATATTCAATCCGTATTATACATTGCCTGTGTCCAGGAGCAAAATAAAAAAGGGTATTTTGAGCTACGCGGTCGGGGAGGTGGATTCACCGAAGGACTATCTGCCAATAATAAGTTTGGCCTTTCCTGGTGGGAGGCAACGCCGGCCAACCACAGCTCGGGCAACAACTGGCTGATGGTTCACGAATTCCATCATCAGCTGGATGAACTGTTTTTATTGAGCGGCCACCCCGAATATCTGTTCAACCATTTTTCGCCGACGATCGGCGCGGCATTCAATTTTGGCGAGCATTTCGATGGCAATGCCTGGATTTTGAAAAACTGGCCGTTGGCCAAGTGGTTCGATCTCCAATTCGGCGAGTTGCGTTTTACTGCTGATGAAGATAACGATGGTGTTCCTGATAATTATCCTGCTTTGCCATTAGATGAAAAACGGCTCGGCAGCAGCGCTCAATTTGCCGATTATGATAATGATGGCGAGACTGATTTGGCTGAGCTAAATTTCAGCAATTGGATTTGCGAAGGTTGCGGTGAGACCTACGGTGGCGCCGCTCGTTTCCCCAATCTGCTTAATCCTGACACGGACAAAGATGGTTTTTCTGACAGCGATGATGATTATCCATTATATCCCTTCGAACCGGCTATTCAGTTTTGTGAGACGGCTTCGGACAGCGCAATTTTGAATTATCCTTTCTGTCGTCTGGTCGATAATCGAATTCACGCTCAAGTTTTTGCTTGCTGGAATAATTCCTGTCTATGCTTTATTTTTAAGACTGACCGCCTGGCACCAATAAAATTGATGATCGACGCCAATGCGGATGGCTGGTTTTTGGGAAGGGATAATTATCGCCTCTATCTAACGCCGCAAAAAAATGGAATTTTGGACAGCAAAGTGGAGATGGTCAATAGTGCGGTTCCCCGGCGCTGGCCGTTTCATGATGATGATCTGGCAAAAACGATTCGCTTGACAACAAAATTGGTGCTGGCAAAAGATTATTATCTGACCGAAGTGTGCTTTCCCAAAAATGAATACACTGGACTGATGTTGCAGGAAAAGGAAAAAATCGGTATTAATGTTGGCTTCAATGTGTTGATGGATGTCGAGGGGCACGAAAGGTACGTGACTGTTTTTGAGCCGAACCGATTTTTTGAGGTGGTTTTGCAGAAAAGCAGTCGTTAAAAAATTGCTTGCTTACTTCGGCTCAGATTTATAAATTTGGGCAGTTGATGGGCCAGATTTTTATAAATTTGTGCAGATGATGGGCCAAATTAATAAATGCAAATGCAACATCAACGACAAATATTAATATCAGTTGTTTCGTTAATTGTTTGCCTTCTTTTTTCATAGCACGCGGATGACGCAGATTACGCGGATTTTCACCGATCTTATTTTTTAAAATTGAATTGTTCTACATGATTTTAATATAAGCTTTATGTGAAAACCAATAAAAAAAATTTGTTTTTATCCGCATCATCCGCGTCATCCGTATACGATCTTTTGCTTAAAACATCATTCAAATAGACTAATCAAAAATCGCCACGACATTTTCTATCCCAATCTCTCCGCCATCAAGCGGCAGTCTTATAAATTTGCCGCCAGTCGGCCAGGCCCATTTGGTGGCTTCGCCGCTGATGTAACCGTAAGCTAAAATAATGCCGCCGTGATCTTTTCCCCAGAAATTATTGTAATGATCATGCCCACAAAAGGTCGCTTCAATTTCTCCCAGACGCACGAAAAAATCATACACGCTGCCGTCGTCTTCTTCATAACACACTTTTTCTCGGCTTTCACCAAATTTGGTAATCGCGGCGTCGTCCCATAAATTTTGGTACTGCTGCAGTGGAATATGAAAAAAGGAAATAGCGCGCCAATTTTTGGCAGGATTAATTTTAGCGGACATTTTTTGATACCACTGGAGTTGATCTTCCTTAATCGATTTAAAGCCTTGTTCCGAACCGGAATCAAAGGCATAAATAAGCCATTGCCTTTCATCCTCAGCCGATGGCTTGATACAGACGGCATAATCAAATTTCTTTTTCAATTTTCCAGCCACCGGATGGCAACCGAGCATGCCAAAATCAAATTCCTGAAAAACCTCGTAAATTTGCTCTCGGCCAAAACCGCCTTCGGGATCGTGGTTGCCAAAGACAAATAACCAGGGTTTTTCCAAACTATCAAAAAATTGGCCGACCGAGGCAGCGAGCAAACTGCCGACAGGTTTCTCACCGGTGAGCAAATCACCAGTGATGGCAATGAGGTGAGGCTGGTGCATTTTCACCAATCTTTTTATTCGTTTAAAAGTAGTCAGGTCTTGTTTCCAGAATCCCATCTTACCGAGATGCAAATCCGTAACTTGCAACAGACGCACTTCCGGGGCGCTGGAAT
>CAZNDR010000215.1:0-7212 GCA_964571835.1 uncultured Cytophagia bacterium
TTTCGGAGTTGTCTTGCATGCTATTGGTGGTTTTGCTGCCGGCAGTTTCTACATTCCATTTAAAAAAGTCAAATACTGGGCCTGGGAAAGTTACTGGCTAATCAGTGGTATTTTCGCCTGGATTGTGATGCCATGGCTAATTGCCTTGCTAACTGTGCCTGACTTGCTCATCATTTTGAAGGCTGCGCCAACAATTAACGCAATATGGAGCTACGTGTTTGGCGTATTATGGGGCTTCGGTGGTCTCACCTTTGGTTTGTCTATGCGCTACCTGGGCATGTCGCTGGGTTACGCGCTGGCGTTAGGTTGCTGTGCGGCTTTTGGCACCATTATCCCGCCTGTTTATTTTGGCGCTTTTGAGGGATTGATTGCTACTACTTCAGGTTTGACCATGTTAGCCGGTGTTGCCGTGTGTCTAATCGGCATTGCAGTTTGTGGCTGGGCCGGTATTTCCAAAGAAAAAGAACTGACTGAAGAAAAAAAGAGAGAAACGATCAAAGAATTTAGTTTTGTCAAAGGAATGTGGGTAGCTATCTTTGCCGGGGTGATGAGCGCTTGTTTTGCTTTTGGCATTGCCGCGGGAAAACCCATTGCGCAATTAGCAGTGGAAAAAGGAGTGCCTTCATTGTGGCAAAATAGCCCGGTGTTTATTTTTATTTTATGGGGCGGCTTTACAACCAATTTTATCTGGTGTGTTTTTCTGAATTTCAAAAACAAAACAGGGAAAGACTATTTGAACAGTGGTGGAGCCTCAATTGCCATCAATTACCTATTTTCCGCATTAGCCGGAATCACCTGGTATTTTCAATTTATGTTTTACGGCATGGGCACTACCAAAATGGGAAAATATGATTTTTCCAGTTGGACAATTCACATGGCATTTATCATTGTCTTCAGTAATATCTGGGGACTGATTTTTCGTGAGTGGAAAGGTTCAAGTAATCGCACCATTCGATTAATCGTCTGGGGAATAATGGTGCTTGTTTTTTCAACACTGGTAATTGGATTGGGGAACTATCTTGGTTCAATTGGAAAATAAAAAGAAGACACAGAATTTGTGGAGTGCTGGATTGTTAGAGTCTTAGAGTTCGATAATAGTTATTAAAAATATGATTATAGCAAATTTTAAATTTCATTAATCCACAACTTTAATACTCCATTACTCCTATTATTTTGGAGGAAAACGATGGTGAAGAACAAAGAGAGTTTATCCTCGAGAGAACGAGTGCAAAAGGCGCTCAACCACCAAATCCCGGATCGCGTGCCCATTGATCTGGGTGGATTTCAAACAGGCATTCATAAAAGAGCCTATGAGCACTTGATCGTTTTTTTGGGAATAAAAGATGAAATAAAAATGCTCGATCCAGTGCAGCAGCTTGCTGTGCCTTGTGAAGAGCTGCTGCAAAAATTTCATGTAGATACGCGCTATGTAATCGCCCATGGTCCCGATAGTTTCAAAGGCGGTATTGCATTAAATAAACGTGATGGCAGATGGTGGCATGATTTGACAGATGAATTTGGCGTGGTTTGGTCCATGCCCGATGATGAACAGCTGTTTATGGATATTTCGGTCCATCCCTTGAAAGAGGCGTCGCTCAAACAAATTGTTGATTATCCCTGGCCTGATGGCAATGATCGCAGCCGTTTCACTGGCGTGCGCGAGCAAGCGCTCACACTGCGCAAGGAAACGCCGTACGCCATTTCGACCGGCATTGGCGGCGTGGTTTATGAAATCTGTTGGTATCTGCGCGGATTGGAGCAGTGGTTCACTGATATGATTGAGAATCCAAAAATTTGTGAAGCCATGCTCGATCAGACCTTGAAATTCTGGCTGGATTATTACGATGGATTTATGGCGGAAGTCGGTGATCTGATTGATGTGGTAATGATTGGCGATGATTTGGGCGGACAATCGGGACCAATGTTCTCGCCAAATTTTTACCATGAAGTTGTGAAACCGAGGCAGAAGAAATTGGTGCAGCACATTAAATCGCTCACCTCAGCAAAAATCTGGTATCACACCTGCGGTTCGGTTTATAAGTTAATTCCCAATTTGCTTGACAACGGTATCGATATTTTGAACCCGGTGCAGATCAGCGCTGAAAATATGAATCCTTACCTGCTCAAAGAAAAATACGGAGACCAACTTTCTTTCTGGGGCGGTGCCATTGATACCCAGCATATTTTGCCTTTTGCTAAACCTTCAGAAATTCGGGAACAGGTGAGAAAAAATATTGATATATTCAAGCAGGGCGGCGGCTACATTTTTAATAATGTTCACAATATCCAATTCGGTGTTCCGCCTGAGAATATTGTGGCATTGTTTGATGCGGCGTATGAATTTGGGTTTTATTAATGATTTGAGAAAATAAAAAATTTGAGTGCTGATTGCGCGCATTTCGCTAATTAATTTAAATGCTTCATTCGTGGAAGGTGGTGCATTTCGTGGTACGAGAAATAATGGAGGAATCGATGCCTTTCCGAGTCGATCATTTTGCCTTCAGAGTTTCGGATTTAGACAAAGCGATAAAATTCTATCAAGACATTTTAAGCTTGAAATTGCTTTCCAAAACCGTGGATGAAGAACGCCACGAAGCATTTGCCTTTTTAGAATTGGCTGGCGGCAAGCTCGAATTGTTGCAATTGCTGGATGAAAATAATAGCGCTGCAGGTTTTGAAAAGCAGAAAATTGATCAATCGTTTTGTCCCCATCTGGCGATTAGGACAGAAAATCTGGACCCCCTTATTTTGGATTTAAGCGAGAAAAAGGTGAACATTGTCAAAGGTCCAATGGAAATTCCAGGCTTGGCAAAATGGCTTTACATTGCGGACACGGATAACAATATTATTGAGTTTGTGGAGTGGAAATAGAGTTAAGTAGTTCTTTCTTGGGCCGGTTGCTGCATTCAAACAACATGAACGAATGTTTCATTTTCTCCCACGAAAGGGAATTCCCACAGAAAAAAATTCTCTTCCGTGGGAATGACTCTGCGGGAGAACAATAATAGCATGGAGAAAAAATGAACAAATTCTTCAACTTGAATATTTTGATTTCACTTTTGCTTTTGGTCTTGTGGGGAAACCAACCTTATGGCAAGCAAAATTCAATGCTTCGAGAAATTAAAAACAATTTCCAAAATCCACCCATGGACTGCTGGCCTCACACCCGTTGGTGGTGGCCTGGCAATCCAGTCGATAAACAGGAGATTAGCTGGGAATTGGAGCAAATGAGAGAAGTTGGCATTCGCGGGGTTGAGCAGATTACCATGACGCCAGTTTATGAAAAAGGTGGGGTGAAATTTATGTCAGATGAGTTTCTTGAGATGATCAGACACACCATCAACGAAGCGAAACGATTGGGAATGGAAGTCTCGCTGAATTTTGGCGGACCTGGCTGGATCATCGGCGGTGAATGGGTAGCAGAGGCAGATAAAAGCAAAGACATGATTCCAACTGCCATTGATTTAGTGGGACCACAAATTTTTCATAGCCCATTGCCTGATAAATTGACAAAGACAAAAAGATCGTGGGAAGTTTATCGACCCTATCTTTCAGGAGATGAAGAGCTATTGGCAGTTATTGCCGGAAAAATCATCGATGAAGGCATTGATGAACGAACACTCATTCTGCTGACAGATAAAGTGAAAGACAAAATTCTGGAATGGACAGTGCCCACTGGACACTGGAAGCTGATGTGTTTCTGGTTGGCAACCCACAAAGATGAAAATACAGTTGATCACTTCAACAAAGGCGCCATGTTACGCTACTGCAATTTTTTGGGAGGGAAAATTAAAGAAGCTGTCGGCGATGAATTTGGCAAGACGCTGGAATCACTTTTTTGTGATAGTTTTGAGTTGCCCAATTTAGCCAGCGGCATTTACTGGTCGACTGGCCTGTTTGATGAATTTAAGAAATTTAAAAACTATGATCTGTTGCCTTACTTGCCGGCCATCTGGTGGCCGGTCGGGGACATCTCCCCCAAAATTCGTTACGATGTCAATGAGTTTTTGCATCACCAGGGAATGGAAGCATTTTTCAAGACATTTTTAAACTGGTGTGAAGACAATGGAATAAAAGGAAGAATTCAGACTTACGGTTTCACCACGGACAATCTGGAAGCAGCCGGTGTCACCCACATTCCGGAAATGGAAATCACCCCCGGCGAGAAAGACCAGGCAGATTGGTTTGATACTCGGATCGGACCGAAAAAGTATGTGGCATCGGGCGCGCATATTTACGGGCGTCCAGTAGTTTCCGTGGAAGCTTATACCTTCATGCACTGGGAACGCTATCGGACGACACTGGAAGAGCTCAAGATCGCCACTGATGGCTTTCTGCGCTCGGGAGCGACCAAATTTTATAATCACGGTTTCAGCTATTTGCCGGAACGGGATTTGGCGCCATCACGCCGCATGCCCTGGGCGCCACAGGTGAATCCCAGCAATAATTGGTGGCGCTATTACCCGCTGTTGACCGAGTACATCGCCCGCTGCTCCTATCTTCTCCGCCAAGGTGATTTTGCTCCAGACATCGCTGTCTATTCACCGCTGGCCAATCAGTGGACTTTGGATGTGCTCAATCCGCGAAAATGGACACGCGAGTTTGACTGGGGCGACTTGGGATTTTTACTTCTTTCCAATGGCTACGATTTTGACCTGCTCAATGATGATGTCCTGCAACATATCGCCAGCTTTCAAAATGGCCAAATCAAAATTCGTAATATGGAATACAAACTGCTGCTGCTGCCCAATATCCACGCGCTACCCCTGGAAACCATGGAGATTATTCAAAAATATGTGCGGGATGGCGGTGTCGTGATTGCCTGTGATGCTGTGCCAGCATATTCAACTGGCTTTTCAGATTATGTGAGCAAAGATCATAAAGTTCGAGAAATTGTCAAAGAAATGTTCAAGGAGCCGTTTGGCAGGGATGAAGTGGGCATGATAAATTATGGCATGGGGAAAAGCTATTTTATAAAGAATGTGATCGATCGAAAGATTTGGTGGGACACCCGCGCCAGCACATTAGATCCGTTTTTAAAGACCATTCAAAAACATGTGCCACCGGATTTTGGCATAGATTTCGCGTACGAAGGAATCCGTCGTAATGAAGGTTTGACTTTTCTGCATCGAAAATTGGAAAATGTCGATATTTATTTTGTAACCAATATTCAGGATCGGGCAAGCGAAATTCCAGTGACATTTCGAGTCATGGATAAGACCGTGAGCGAGTGGAATCCGTACACTGGCACAATCCGACAAATTTATAATTACGAGCAAAATGAAACCGGAATAAAGGTGCCGCTGAATTTAGCGCCCTACCAATCGACGATTTTAGCATTTGAAAAAGGACAGATTGATCATGTAGTCAAGACAGATTTTTTGGATATCCTTAATTTCACAAAAAATGACATCATTGCGCTGGCGCAGGAAAATGGCGTTTTTCGAACCGAGGCCAAAATAGATGATGAATTAATGTCAAAAACAGTAACAGTCAGCGATGTACCCGGTCCGTTTTTGATTAACGGTGGCTGGCAACTATTATTCAAGGGCAAGGATTTTCCTACCCTCGTAAAACAACAGACTTTTTTGGACTCCTGGACAGATAATCCAGAGACAAAACATTTCAGCGGTACAGTGGAATACGGCATTGAATTCGATTTGCCGGTCTATTATATTAATGAAAATTTTATCCTAAAACTCGATTTGGGCAAAGTCGGCAATATTGCCGAAGTTGAATTGAACGGAAAAGAGGTAGGGACAGTCTGGATTCGAGGACAGCAACTTGATATCACTCCTGATGTAAAAAGTGGGAAAAATAATCTAACAATTTGGGTGACAAATACTGATATCAACCGGGTTTCAGGATTTAAAGTTGTGCCACCAGTGCCCCAGGAATTGGTAAAACGCTTCGGCAGCGCGACCACGGAATTTTCAGCTCGTCCGCAGCTAGAGATTGGCTTTGAGCCGCTGCCGGCTTCGGGTTTGATGGGACCGGTGAGGATTGTTGTGTTTAGGAAGGTTGAAATTGAGTTGTAGGTGTGACATGGTAAATGAATGCCTGATTTACTTTTTCGGGAGAAGGCATTTGACAATTAAAATAGAAGGGCTGCCCTAATTAAAATTGAAGTAAAAGATTTATTTATGCTAGAAAAAGGCGACAAAAAATGACCAAACGAAAAGTCTTTGTTTGCCATTCATGGGAAGATAATGAAATATCTCGAAAGTTAGCCGAATATTTGAATCGGGAGGGCGCTGATATCTGGATCGATTACACCAAAATCTATGGTGGTGATAGCCTGCCACGGCGTATTAGTGAGGCATTGGAGTGGTGCGATACCTTAATTCTGCTCTGGTCTAAATCAGCCCAATATTCCTATTACGTGAACCTAGAATGGGAGAATGCTCTTGACCTGCGAAAAAAAATTATCCCCTGTCTGCTGGATACGACCAAACGACCAGCCATTTTGAGCCGGTATCGTTTTATTGATTTTAAAAATTTTGATGATGGCTATCGCCAGCTTGCCTGCGCGCTTGATTTGATAAAGCTGAAGAATTTCTTCCGCAGTGAGCCAGCAACTTTAACGGATAGCGATGTCAAAGCCATTCTTAACAAATTTGATTTTTTTGACCTTGCTAAAAATTCGTTTGGTCTCGGCTATGCTAACCAATATGAAGTTGAGTCTATTAAGGGCGATAAAGTTGTTGTTGATGAGACGTGCGGCTTAATGTGGCAGCAAGAAGGATCTTCTGAAGCTATGTTTTTTGATGAAACAAAAGACTGGCGTAAGAAACTTAATTTTTACAGTTATGCTGGCTACTATGATTGGCGTCTGCCCACGCTGGAAGAGGCGATGAGCTTAATGGAACCGGAAAGAAAGAATGGTGTCTTATTTATCGATCTTAAGTTTGATCGAACGCAGCAGCAGATTTGGACTTCGGATCATTACAACGCTGAGTTGCGGGTGTGGATTGTTTATTTCGGATTAGGCTTTTGCGGCGATGCATCCTTCAACGACGACTCGTATGTTCGTGCGGTTCGTTCTGGATAATTATCTCCAAGATAATTCGGTGAGTTGGTCGCTTTTGTCATTTAAGTGTTTAGGGTAGAGAGGGAATTTTTGGATTTTTGAATAAGCTTATTGAGTTTTCAACTTATAAAAAAAGGCTTGTGTAATTTGGAAATAATTTTGCTAATATACATTGATAATGA
>CAZNDR010000216.1:0-7210 GCA_964571835.1 uncultured Cytophagia bacterium
AATTTTTTACCATTGGAACTCTACGACCCAGTGTTTTGCATTATGGTATAAGAATGGGATAAAGACTACTGTGATGCTACTGGATTTTTTTGTGTGTTAGCCTATGGCTATAAAAATTTATGAAAAATTTCTGTGGTATTTGCATTATTTTTTAAAAAAATAAGGAGTTTAATTCATGGCAAACGTGAAAAATATATTAAGAAATCCACCTGTAAAAAGGCTGCGCGGTTCTTTGCCTAAAGTTGGCATTCGGCCTGTCATTGATGGCAGGCGCAACGGTGTCAGAGAATCTTTGGAAGATCAAACGATGGCTATGGCAAAAAACGCAGCGGAATTATTGACGAAAAATATGCGCCATGCTAATGGGCTCCCCATAGAATGCGTTATTGCCGATACGTGCATCGGCGGAGTTGCTGAAGCGGCTGAATGCGCAGAAAAATTTGCTCGAAACGGCGTGGCAGTTTCGCTGACCGTGACGCCTTGTTGGTGCTATGGCACTGAAGTCATGGACACCGATCCATTGACTCCCAAAGCCGTTTGGGGATTTAATGGAACCGAGCGCCCAGGCGCAGTTTATTTGGCAGCAGCTTTGGCTGGTTACAATCAAAAAGGTCTGCCGACATTTAGCATTTATGGCAAAGATGTTCAGGACCGCGATGATGCTGCCATTCCCGATGATGTTAAAGAGAAATTGCTGAGCTTTGTTAAAGCCGGCTTAGCTGTGGCTGAAATGAAAGGAAAATCTTATCTCTCGCTTGGTGGCGTTTCGATGGGCATTGCTGGTTCGATTGTCAACCAGGATTTTCTTTTGGACTATCTGGGCTTGCGAACTGAAGTAGTGGACATGTCCGAGTTTGTCCGACGAATGAATGAAAAGATATATGATGAAAATGAGTATCAAAAAGCGTTGAAATGGGTGAAGGAAAATTGTGTTGAAGGCGAAGACACCAATCCACCGGCGAAACAAAGCTCACGAAAGCGCAAAGATGAAGAATGGGAAAGGTGCGTAAAAATGGCGCTGATTACCCGTGATCTGATGATCGGTAATCCAAATTTGGAGGCCATCGGCTATGGCGAAGAATCATTCGGACATAATGCCATTGCGGCTGGTTTTCAAGGACAACGGCAATGGACTGATTACTTTCCTAATGGCGATTTTTTGGAAGCGATTTTAAATTCATCGTTTGATTGGAATGGCATTCGCGAACCATTCGTCGTCGCCACTGAAAATGATTTTTTAAATGCGATGGCGATGTTGTTTGGACATTTGTTGACCAATACAGCGCAAATATTTTCCGATGTCCGAACCTACTGGAGTCCCGAAGCAGTAAAACGCGTTACTGGCAAAACCTTGTCTGGCAAGGCTCAAAATGGCATCATTCATTTGATCAATTCTGGTTCCTCAACGCTTGATGGCACTGGTCAACAGACCGCACACGGAAAACCAGTAATGAAACCGTTTTGGGAAATTACGCCAGAAGAAGCTGGCAAATGCCTTGAGGCTACAAAATGGTATCCGGCCGATTTGGGTTATTTCAGAGGCGGCGGCTTTTCTTCCCAATTTTTATCAGCCGGAGAAATGCCTGTGACCATGTCTCGTGTTAATCTCATTAAGGGAATCGGGCCTGTTTTGCAAATAGCGGAAGGATTTACTATTGATTTGCCAGCAGATGTTTTTCAACTTTTAAACCAGCGTACCAGCCCAACCTGGCCCAGTACCTGGTTTGCTCCTAATTTGACTGGTGCAGGACCTTTTAAAGATGTCTATTCGGTGATGGCCAATTGGGGCGCTAATCACGGCGCTATTAGTTATGGACATATCGGAGACAAATTGATTACGCTGGCCTCCATGCTGCGCCTTCCAGTAAATATGCACAATGTCTCAGAAGAGCGAATTTTCCGTCCGAGTGTCTGGAGCGCCTTTGGCAGCAAAGATCTGGAAAGTGCTGATTATCGAGCTTGCGCTAATTTTGGTCCATTGTATGGTCGAAAATAAATTTAATGCGATATCATATTGCCAATAATTTTTTTTGATGAAGGAGAAAGATTTGTCTGGCGGAAAATATCTAGCTTTTGATTTTGGCGCTTCCAGCGGCAGAACTATTTTAGCGCAAATTAAAAGCGATGAAATCACATTAAAAGAAATTCACCGCTTTATTAATCAACCTATTAAATTAAAAGGGCACCTTTATTGGAATTTTTTATATCTGTTTGATGAGCTAAAAAAGGGCTTATCGTTAGCGGTTAAAAATGAGGCTAAAGAATTAAGCGGCATTGGCATCGATACCTGGGGTGTCGATTTTGGGCTGATCAGCCAGGACGAGTTGCTATTGGGAAATCCGTACGCTTATCGCGATTCTCGCACTGACGAAATGATGGAAGTGGCATTTGATTTTGTTTCCAAACAGGAAATTTATTCTTACACAGGAATTCAATTTCTGCAATTTAATTCTATCTTCCAATTGTTCAGCATGGTCAAAGAAAATAATTCATACCTAAAAATTGCTGACCAGCTGCTTTTTATGCCAGACTTATTCAACTTCTTTTTGACCGGCGAAAAGGTTTCCGAATATACCATTGCCTCGACTTCGCAATTATTGAATGCTCAAAAGCGCACCTGGGAAAAGACGCTTTTTGATAAGCTAAATTTGCCGCTGAGTATCATGCCAAAAATTATCCCCTCAGGTTCCATCATTGGACGTTTATTACCTGAAATCGCCAATGAAACGGGATTGGCTGAGGTTGATGTCGTTGCGGCTGGCTGTCATGACACTGCCAGTGCTGTTATTGCTGTGCCGGCGCAAACAAAAAACTGGGCTTATTTGAGTTCCGGAACCTGGTCGTTGATAGGAATTGAAACCGATCAGCCGATAATCAGCGCTGAAACTTTGAGATGCAATTTTACCAATGAGGGCGGCGCCAATAATAAGTTTCGTTTTTTGAGAAATGCCGCAGGTCTGTGGCTACTGCAAAGGTGTCAGTTGAGCTGGAATAAACAAAGACAAAAATATGATTATGGCGAACTCTTGACGCTGGCAGAAAAAGCATCACCATTCAAATGTATCCTCGATCCTGATGATGCTATTTTTTTGAATCCTGATGACATGACAGCAGCAATTCTAAAATACTGCAAGAAGACAGGTCAAACGCCGCCTGAAAATGTTGGCGAATTTGTGCGCTGTATTCTGGAAAGCTTAGCTCTCAAATATCGCTATTTGATGGATAAGCTTAATTTACTAATTCGCAATCCCATTGAGATCTTGCACATTGTAGGCGGCGGTTCTTTGAACAATATGCTCAATCAATTCACCTCAAATGCACTGGGTATTCCAGTAGTCGCCGGACCGGCCGAAGCGACGGCACTAGGAAATATTATCATCCAGGCGATTGCCAAACGAGAAATAAAATCTGTTCAGGAAGGAAGAGAATTAATCGCTTGCTCCAATCAACTGAAGGAATTTTTTCCTCAAGAGAAAGCGCGATGGGAAGAGATGTATCAACGGGCAAAGGTTTGGTTTGATACGATTTGATATTTTAAAAAGCCCTCTCTGATCAGGTGACCGAGCGAGCGATCGAGAATAATCAAAAAATAGTTAAATCAAAGATCAATTAGCGCCAGAAAGGGACATCGTGAATATAACATAGCGCTAAAATTAATTTGAGGAGGATGTGTGGAATTAGGAAAATATTCGATTGGAATTGGCGACCGATTTGCCAAACAGGGCAAAGCTCAATTATTGGCCATTAAAAAGGCTGATGATCAGGGAATTCGAGTTACGCCAGTCTGGAATAAATCTTTTCGTGAACATCAGATCGTCAACAGCAATCCGCGGTCAACTAGGGAAGAGGCAGACAAGGCGGTTAAGAATTTGAAATGGCAGCATAATTATTTTGTCGACGCTGATCATGTTGGACTGAAAAATATTGATTATTTCCTAGCGTATAGCGATTTTTTTACGCTTGATGTTGCTGATTATATCGGCAAAAAAACTTCAAGAGCAAATATTCAAAATTTTATCAATAAAAATAGTCGCTATGTCGGAAATTTCAAAATTGCTGGTATAGAAAAAGAGTTATCAATCTCTGAAAATGATTTGCCACCAATTGCGGAAAAATATCTCTATGCTATTGAAGAAGCTGGCAAAACTTATCGACATATTTTAAAGAGTAAGAAAAAAGGAACGTTCGTCGTTGAAGTATCTATGGATGAGACTGAAAGGTCGCAAACGCCTATTGAGCTATTTTTTATTTTGTCTGCTGTTGCAGACGAAGAAATTCCCGCTCAAACAATTGCACCCAAATTTAGTGGTCGCTTCAATAAAGGTGTAGATTATGTCGGGGATATAAAACAATTCACCAATGAATTTGCGCAGGATGTGGCTGTAATCAATTTCGCTATCAAGGAGTTCAATCTTCCGCAATCATTAAAATTGAGCGTTCATTCGGGAAGTGATAAGTTTTCTATTTATGAACCGATGAAAAAAGTACTGAAGAAATGTGATGCCGGTATTCATTTGAAAACCGCCGGTACGACCTGGCTGGAAGAACTAATCGGTTTAGCTGAGTCAGGCGGCAACGGATTAGCGATTGCTAAAACGATTTATCAAAAAGCTTTGCTCCGATTTGATGAATTGTGCCAGCCGTATGCTACGGTTATCGATATCGATAAAAAAGCCTTGCCCACTTCTGCCGCAGTTGAGAAATGGACTGGTAAAACTTATGCTGACACTTTACGACATGATCAATCCCAGCCAAGGTACAATCCGCATTTCAGGCAATTACTTCATGTCGCCTATAAAATGGCTGCAGAAATGGGTGATCGCTATTTAGCTGCTTTAGAGCAAAATAAGGAAATTGTCGCTGCAAATGTAACTAAGAATATTTTTGAACGCCACATCAAAAAATTATTTTTATAAAAATAGAGGAGTTCGTTATGAGTTATGTGGAGGATATTTTCAGTTTGAACGGAAAAACCGCAGTTATTATTGGCGGCGGCGGTGTGCTTGGCGGGAAAATGGGTGAGGGATTGGCAAAAGCTGGCGCTGATATTATCGTGCTTGCCTTACATCCTGAAAACGCCCAAAAATATGCTGACCGTTTTAAAAAGATTGGTGTGAAATCTTTGGCCATCAAGGTCGATGCTGCCAATAAACAAAGCCTCGAAGCGGCTGCTCAAGAAATTTTACGAACCTTTTCCAAAATCGATATTTTAATTAATGCACCGGGGATAAATTCAGCGACGCCGGTGTTTGAAATTAGAGAAGAGGAATGGGAAAAGATAATTAATGTGAATTTAAAAAGCATGTTTTTTGCCTGCCAAATTTTTGGCAAACAAATGATTGAGCAAGGAGCTGGCGGAAGTATTATCAATATTTCATCCGCCTCATCGGCACCGCCACTGTCAAAAGTGTTTACTTACGGCATTTCTAAAGCTGGCGTCAATAATCTAACCCAATTCTTAGCGCGGGAATGGGCGCCGCATCGAATCAGAGTTAATGCCATCGCGCCAGGATTTTTTCCAGCCGAACAAAATCGAAAAATTCTAACCAAGGAACGCATCGCTGATATTTTCCGCCACACACCGATGAATCGCTTTGGTGATGCCGAAGAACTAATTGGTGTTACCATCTGGCTGGCTGCGGAAAAAGCATCTTCTTTTGTTACCGGTGCTATTATTCGTGTTGACGGTGGTTTCACGGCAATGACCATTTAATCTTTTATCATTTAAGTAAAGGTATTAAATAATGGTAATCGGCAGAGGGTCGACAACTGAATTTCTAAGCGAAGAACAGGTATTTGGATATTGTCTTCTGGCTTTTGAAAAATATCATGTCGCTGGCAAGCGAGTACTGGCTATAATTCCGGATCACTCGCGCACTGCGCCAATCGATACGATGTTCAGGGTGGTATACCAGATCTTTGCTCATCGTACAAAAGCGCTGCATTTTCTGGTCGCTCTGGGAACGCATCCACTCATGAGCGAAGCAGCAATAAATGCCCGCGTGGGCATAACCCAACAAGAACGAATCACTAAATTTAATAAAATCCGTTTTTTTAATCATCCCTGGAAGGATAAAAATCAATTAATAAAAATCGGCACTATTCAAGCTGAAGAAGTTGAGGCAATTTCCAATGGATTGATGAAGCAATCAGTTGAAGTGACAATTAACAAAATTGTTTTTGATTATGATATCATTTTAATCATTGGTCCCACATTTCCGCATGAAGTGGTTGGTTTTTCGGGTGGCAATAAATATCTATTTCCGGGCATTGCAGGGCAGGAAATCATCGATATGTTTCACTGGCTGGGTGCTTTAATCACCAATCCAGCAATAATTGGCAAAAAGGAAACGCCTGTACGGCAAATTGTGGACCGTGCCGCCTCATTTCTGCCCATGCAACGATTGTGCATGAGTCTGGTGGTCAAAGAAAAAAATCTTGCTGGACTCTTTATCAGCACGCCAGAGGAGGCATTTTCAGCAGCAGCAGATCTGTCAGACAAAATTCATATTATCTATAAAGACAAGCCATTTCATTCTGTATTGTCCTGCGCTCCGCCAATGTATGATGATCTCTGGACTGGTGGTAAATGTATGTATAAACTTGAGCCAGTCGTTGCTGATGGGGGAGAGCTGATTATTTACGCGCCTCATATCGCAGAGATTTCAGTTACACATGGAGAGATATTAAAAAAAATTGGCTATCATGTGAAAGACTATTTTGTTAAACAATCTGAGCAGTTCTACGACATTCCCCGAGGCGTTATGGCTCATTCGACGCATGTGAAAGGCATTGGCGCCTACGAAAATGGTATCGAAAAGCCGAGAATCAATGTTGTTTTAGCGACAAAAATTTCTAAAGCCATGTGCCAAAAAATAAATCTGGGCTATCGCGATCCTGACTCTATTAATTATCTCGAATGGAAAAATCGAGAACATGAAGGAATACTTTGGGTAGAAAAAGCTGGAGAAATTTTGTATAAGTTAAAATAATTCAGGGCAAGATATTTCTTTAGATATTGCAGCTAACATCAGCCAATCAATTATCTTGATAAATCGTCCTACCTGAAATCTGCTGCTGCAAAAAAATATCAAAGGAAAAACAGGTGGTTTATTTTTTCTTTTGATGATTTCCTTTCATTTGGAAGAAACTCCTTGATTATTTCAATAGTCATTTTACAATACCAATTGGATGAAGACAGATTTTAGTG
>CAZNDR010000217.1:0-7205 GCA_964571835.1 uncultured Cytophagia bacterium
TCATTAAAATTTATTGTTGCATTTTTTGATAGAAAATAGTATTATTGCACCATTGAATTGGATTTTTTTTGTGGTTAACGCCTTAGCGAAGGATTAGGATTTTGCAATGAAAAAAGAATTTTACTATACGCCGCGCTTTGATTTTTATATCGGCAAGATATTTTCGTTTTTATCACCCATGATTTGGACGTGGATTTCCTTGATTTTTGGTATTGTTGCCTTTTTTCTAATCATATCGAAGTGCATATTTTGGGGCTTTACAATTTTTTTAATCAGCACGCTGCTTGATGCCGTCGATGGCCGGGTTGCCCGTTATGTCGATAAAGCTACCTATCTTGGCGCGTTTGCTGACGGTGTAGTTGACCGCTTTGTCGATGCGTTGATAATCATGAGTTATTTTTATTTGGAACTGCCGAGCTGGGGTTTAAATATTAATCTGTTGCTTTTTTTATTGCTTTTTGCCACTCTGATGCCTCCTTTTATCGTTGCCTATGCCAATCATCGGCGCGCTGTACCAGACCCAACCGAAACAGTCATTTGGCGTTTTGCTTTCAGGATTGAATATCTGGTTCTCTTTTTGACCGCTTTATTCTTCTATCCCATTGAACCAGTTGTCACCTTGGTCTTTATTTATTTGTCTTTTGTCTTAAATTGGGCGACAGTTATTCAGGCGATGATCCTGGCATTTATCAAAGCCAAAAATTATGATCAAAGAATCCCGTCGCCGCGATGAATAAAAAAATAGATGATCAATTGATGAAATAGCCTTTCGTAATGAGTCAAGAGGCAGACTAACGACGGAGCTTCACGGCTATCGCAGCAAACCGAATAGCTGCCGACGTCAAAAAGTGTCGGTGGTAGAACTGCTCTTTTCCAGCCGTTGCCATTTCATTTCTGGTCATTGGCTTGAATGTTAGCTTTCCCAATTCGACCTATCATTCCTCATGAAAACAGCAGCACGCTACCTTTTTCTTAAGCTTAATCTTATTCTTTTTCTTAATTGATCTCTATCGGATTGGCATAACAATAACGGCAGCCATGGGCGCATTTAAAGTACCAACCGATGTCCCAGCTTTCAGTGCAACCACAGTTGGATCGTTGGCCCCGAGCTTTTTGGGTGGAACATTTCTCTCCCAAAGGATGCAGTTGGTTCAGCAAAATTCCATCGACACATTTTGATTTGGGCATTTGCGGGACGCAACAACCGTGAATTTTAAAATTGAAACGATCGGCAATTTCATTTATCAAGTCTGTTTCATCTTTCCAACATTGGGAACTGATTTCATTAATTGTTATTCCCGCGCGACGCAATCTTGCCACTACCTTTCGATACGCCGACATCCAACTGATCGAAATGTCAGCGATGCCAGCTTGTTGAATTCGGGGAGCAAATCTTTCCAGCCAGGGTAAATTAGTGTATAAACTGCCATCAGGTAATTTTAAATGAACAATGGGATCAAAGCGGAAACGAATGCGGCGAGTTTCTTTGGCTAAAGCGACTATTTTATCGAGCCATTTTAAAGCAGTAAGAGGATCGGGCACGCGCGGCTCTAAAATGCTTCCTCCCATGCCGGTGATGGTGTAATGAAAAAATAGCTGATCGTACTGCTGTAGAATTTTATGCAGCGGCTGTACCGCAAATAAGTTTTCAGGATTTTTTGTCCAGATGACTAGGGAGTGGACAGTTTCCGGTGGGCATTTTTGCGCCAATATTTCAGCTAATTGATGCGGCGCAGTTCCAACCATATCAATGCGCCGGCTGGCCGAGATCACTTTTTTGAATTCATTCACGGGCGGCCTCAGAGGCGAAATACAATCTGGCAAATGGTAAAGTTCAATCCCAAAACTCCCACCTTACACCATAATGAAACATACGGTCATTCATGGGATAACCATAAACGAGCTGGTATTCCTGATTGAAAATATTTTCCAACATAAAATAGAAATTCAATTTACCAAAACCAAAAATGGCAACCGCATTCAAAACCGAAGCAGCCGGCATTGTTTTCTCAGTGGAAAAATTTTGCTTGTCATCGACAAAGATACTTTTTCGCGCGCTGAAGTATCTGCTCTCAAGTCGGAGAATCGTTTTCAAATAGTTTTCAAAAAATCGGTTGTGGTACTGAATTTTTCCTGCCAAAATCAAAGCAGGGTAATCGTACCATTGCTGATTATCGATGAAGCTGACGGTAGTGTTAATTGACCATTTTTCGCCAAACTGCCCCTGGATTGAAATATCTGAACCAAAATAGTGAGCATCGCCTCCGTTCCTGAAAAAAGTGGCCGAGGTATCTGGTAGTTGCATTTGAATGAGGCGATGAATATTTTTGAAATAAAGAAAAGTGCTTATCGATATGCTCGATAAAATTTTCGTCTCAATGCCTGTGTCAATCTGTTGCTGTATTTCATTTTTCAGGCTTGACGGCTGATGAGAGTCAGAGTTGGCAAATAATTCGTAAAATGAAGGATTGCGAAGGGACTGCTGTAGGGAAAAAGTTACTTTCCAGTGGTCCGAAAATTTCAAATAGCTACTCAGCCCGCCGCTTAGCTGATCGCCGACTATTTGATGAAAATGAGCGCTGGCTTTTCCTCTAATTCCAATTGTCCCTTTCCAATCCCATTCATCTTGCAAGCAAACTGCACCGAGCCAGAGTTTCTCGTTGCCAATATTGGTTTCATCGACCTTATTATATTCGAATTCACCTCCGACAGTGACCAATTGGCCGGGCAATTTCTGTTTTAGATGAAAATTAATGCCAGCATATCGGCTTTGCTCAACATTTTGTTGCGCGGCAGGATTATCCGAAAGCTTTGAATAAAGAGAACTGTAATAAACAGTCGCCTGCAAATTTTGCCAGTTTGAGTGAAGGATTTTGCCAATTAGATTTAAAGTAAAATCATCTCGCCGAATGGCATGACGAGCATTCGGTGTGCTGTAATTGCCATCACCGAAATATAATCCCGGATTGGCGCGTTCGATCCGGTTATTTAAAACAGAAAAGTTGAACCGCCAGGCAGGAGAAAAATCATAAGCCAACTTGGCACGCAAGTTTTGGTGATTATATAAATAAGCATTATCGCGTCCATCTAAGGATTTGATATCGCCGCCCAGCAGAATATTCATTTTAGTTGAAAGGCGCTGCCCGAAAAGAAAATCCACGTCGCTGTAGCCCAACCAGCCTTTGTGATGATAGACTTGCGAATAGGGCAGTTTATCTTGATAGCTCTCTGATTCAACGGCTAATAATTCACCTTGGCTCAAAACTCCAACCTCGAAAAGATTGTGTTGTACAGAAAGCTGCTTGATAAATCCAGCCGGCAAAAAATTCAAATCGCCAGCACCAGTCAAGGGATCAAAAAACCGCCTGCCATCAAAAGAAAGCACTGATTGATTAATTGATGAACCATGAATTCTGAACCATAGTCTTTGACCAGCGCTGCCTAAATCGTACATCATTAATCCGGGCAGTAGCCCGACAAAATCTCCCATATCTTCATATAAATAGTGATTCATTTCAGACTTGTTCAAAATCAAAGACGAATTCCAGTTTGAGCTGCCAATTGAATCGTAGCAAATGATCCTGATAATTGGCTTGCTCTCGATTTTCAACGAATCTGGTTTTATTTTAGAACTGTCCGGACAAATTGATGAAAAATTACTGTTAGCTATGACCGCTGACTGCAGGTGAAAGGCAAAATAGAAGACAACTGAAATTGAGAACATAAAATATGGCAAATTTTTCATAGCAGAAAAAATTCTCCGATTGGCGCGAACGTTTTTAGTCACATCTAAAAAGGCAGTAACTAAACCAAAAGGCAAACATCAGGTTTTTGATGTTGATTTCTCTTTCAACAAAGCATTATTGGCTGGTCGCTTGCTTGACAGAGGCTTGATAAAAACCTTTCAGCCGCATCAAAATTTTTAGCCTAACCTCAACCTTGTCCTTTTAACGCCAAAGCTGAAAAAAGGTTTGACGTCCACATTGAATATGTCGCTGGCTTATTATTTTTTTGTCGATTTGAATTTTCATTTGCATTTGCCAGATAAATATTTTATATTAACGCATGAAAAAAAACTGTCTAATACAGGGAACATTAAAATGAGTAAAAACATACTCCCTTTTTTGCTTCTTCTGCTTTTCATCGTCAACCAGCCAATTTTTGCTCAGACGGACGAGAATTATGAGAACGGAAAATATGTGCCGCTAAATGAGCGATTGCAGTCGATGAAGCCGATCAATTTGATCGATTGTCCCACAGCCAATCTTCTTATGGTCAGACGGTTTCAACTGAAGATGAGAGTTTATGAAAAGGGCGGTATGTTGGCTGGGCTGGTGGTGAGGTTAACTCCGGGATTAATGTTTGGCGTTAGTTATGGCGGACAGAACATCATAGGCCATGGTAAAGTGAATTGGAACGAGGCGCCTGGTGTTAATGTCCGCTATCAAATGAGAATGGAAGATTTAAGATTCCCCGGCATATCGCTTGGCTTTGACTCTCAAGGCTATGGCACTTATTATCCCGATTTAAAACGCTATCAAATAAAATCTAAAGGACTGTATGTGGTAGCCAGTAAAAATTACAGCCTGCTCAAGGACCTTGGTCTTCATGGTGGCATCAACTACAGTACCGAAAATAAGGAATCCGAAAAAGACATCAACTTTTTTATTGGTGCTCATTTGATGGTTGATAGACAAATGAGTCTATTTTGGGAATATGACTTTGCCATTAACGATAACGCGGATAGCTCCATGGGAACAGGAAAAGGCTATATGAACGTTGCCGTTCGTTGGGCGTTTTCGAGCAAACTGTTGCTCGAATTCTCTATTAAAAATTTGTTGAAGAATAACAAAAAAATCCCAGGCGTTGCTGAACTACCAAACGAAGGACGAGAACTAAAAATTATTTATGTGGAAAGATTGTAGTTATTCAAATAATCCGGCGAACCATTTTTAGATCAAATCGTTCAAAGGTTAAAAGTTGTTAATAGCAAAATTGAGAAATAGTATGAGAATCAAGTTAATTTGTTGCTTTGCGATGTTGATAAGTTTGGCTTTGGCTTTCAATTTTTTCACCGGCTGTTATACGACTTTCAGGCATCCGGCAGTATATGCAGAGATTGAGGATTCTAGCGGCTATTATCACAGCCAAGAAGAAATAGCGCAATTGGATGATTGTTCCTCCTGCCATCAGGAGCAATCACCTTTTTTTGAAACCAATGCTAACATTTATGACGAACCACTTTATAACAACAATGATGATTGGAACTATTACTTTATTACTCCCTGGTGGTTCGATGAATCTTATTATTATGAAGAGCGCATAAAAACTTCAGCAGAGCCGCTACAACCGCCGCCAAGACGGACCAGCGATCGACGCGAAACAGATCCCTTGCCTCATATCGGTGTCCAGCGGGATGATAGACCGGCGCTAACAAAACCAAATACTGACAATGACAGTACCGCGCTGCCAGCTCCGCAGCCGCACCAAAGAAATGAACGACGACAAACGGTCACTCAGGATAATGTGAAATCCACAACTCCAGCGACACCTTCTCCACAGCGGGAAAAAAGGGAGGAGGCAAAAAAGGAAACCAAGAAAGCAAAATAGGCAAATCAATATTTTTATAGAAAAAAATTATTCCAATCCCTGACTTAAGGCGTGGTCGGACTATTTTTAGAGAAATAGGAGAATGCCACCTTGCCGGAATTAGCAGAAGTGGAATTCTCTCAATGGAGAAAAAAAGATTCTGCCAATTTGCCCACCTGAAAATTTATCTCTTTTGAGATAAAAGAAAAAAGCCTTGACTTTTATCGAATATTACCACATATGGGATGCACGCGAAATAATATTCTCCCCTCTAATTTTTATTTATTAAATGTGCTGAGAAAATCGAATGGTCAGTCAAAATGTGCTGCCAATGATTTTGATGAGGTGCTATGATAAAACAAAAATTAATCCGGGATATTAGAGCTGGTGATGAGATAATTTCTTATTTTATTCTTCGAAAAAAAGAGCTGCGTCAGAAAAAATCGACTGGCGAGCCTTATCTCTCTTTGGAATTTGGCGATCGCTCAGGTAGACTCAATGGCTCGTTATGGGAAAATGTGACACAGGTGCAAAAAGCCATTCAACCCAACGACATTGTCAAAGTCCGTGGGAAGGTAATCACCTATCTGGACAAGCTCCATCTCACAATTGAAAAAATTCGCAAATCTACCGCTACTGATCAGATCGATCCAAAATCCTTTCTGCCGGTCTGTTATGAAAGCGCTGAGGCAATGTATCAAGAAATAAAAGATATTTTGGCTTCCATCAAGACAGCTTCCCTCACACAATTAATTTCGTCATTTATAAATGATGAAGAATTCTCCACCAATTTTTTGGAGGCGCCTGGAGGAAAACTGTGGCATCATGCTTATTTGGGCGGTTTAGCCGAGCACACCAGATCAGTAATGAAAATATGCCAGTTTCTCGCTCACCATTTTGCTGACAATGTTCAACATGACCTGCTTTTGACCGCTGCCTTTCTACATGATATTGGCAAAATTTCCGAATTCAAACGCGAAGGCTTTATCGACTATTCCACTCCGGGAAGACTAATCGGCCATATTAATATCGGCTTCAATTTAGCGCTGGAAAAAATTTCTCAAATTCAGGATTTCCCAGTTCAGATGAAAGACCAATTGCTGCACTGCATCCTCAGTCACCATGGCGAAAAAGACAAAGGATCGCCAGTAGTGCCAATGACGATGGAAGCGCTGATTTTGAGCTATGCTGATCAGTTAGATTCATCGGTTGGTGCTTTCCAAAGAATCATCGAAAAAGAAAAAGAGCCGGAAAAAATCTGGAGCAACTATGTGAACCTGATTGATCGGTTTATCTATTTGGGTAAAAGTGAAGATTGACGTTTAGTGAGCAATTATCTTGCTAAAGTGATCAACAATGCTCATTTAATAATTAAAAAATGTTAATTTTTTACTTGACTCTTTGAGATTAATTTATTAATTTTCCTACCGCCATCCTTTACAATATATAGTAGACGAGTGAATTTAAAAAACCATGGATCAAGCTGTTTAATTCATTTGTTAACCTATTATTTTATTATTATTAATATGAGCTTGCAAATTTATCTGAATTTTTTTATTTATAATTTATCTAACTCCAACCCATTGAATTTTTTCATTTAGTACCAAACACACAAT
>CAZNDR010000218.1:0-7200 GCA_964571835.1 uncultured Cytophagia bacterium
ATTTTTCTTTCTGCATCTAATAGGTCTCGCTTCAAATCAAGCATTTCTCGCTCAATAGTCTCGGTAATAGCAAAATATGTTTTGTTACCCACTTGCACCAGCAAACAACCATTGGGAAATTCTTTTACCACTCTGCATTCACCTGATGGCTGGCTAAAAAGAACATTATTATTGACCATAACCATCAAAAACAACACGATTCTTAAACGTCTCATTTTCACCTCCATTTTTCACTGGCCGAAAGTCGCTAAAAATTCTTCATGCAGGTTTTCACCAGACAGATTATTAATTCGCTCTTTCTCCAATTTATTTTTAGCGTTAATATCCAGAATCATTTTTTCGTAGGCAAAGCGTTGCTCATTCAATTTAGCTTTCAGTTGATGTAATTCTCGTTCTGAGCTTTCGCATGTGCCTCGCAACGCCAAGAGATCTTTTTCCTTCTGCTGCAATGTTTCTTCGCGCTCATTTAATTCCTTTATCAATTTCTTAGTCCGATATTGGCGAAAAAGTGTGACGCCTAAGACCGCAGCTATTGAGCTAACAATAAATAACAAATTTCTTCTGCTGCTTTTTGCCTGCCCACGTGTCTGAGTGAATAAAAGCAGCAGTAAAATGAGCCCAATTAAAGCAAAAGCAAAAATGAGGTCTAAACTTATCATGGAGCCACCTCCTTGGCTAATTGGCTTTCTCTTTTTTCTTTGCTTTTCTTTTCCATGGTGGTAACGAATTTATGTAACGGATTAGAACCCAAGCCGAGGATAATCCCAGACAGCGCCATCCGTAGCTGCGGTGATTTAATCTGAATGATCCATAATGCCGCGTCACTAGTGGCCTCCTGCCAGATTTTTAGCAAGTCAATCTTCATCCACAAAGCGATCAAAACACCTAACATCATGCCTAAAATGACACTGATGGATTTGATGAATGCAGTTCTAATCAGATCACCAGACAATACAGGAACTATGCCAGTATATTCGTCGGTACTATTTAAAAGCTTTTCTTTGAACTTATTGAGAAGAGACATCAGATCCTTTTCGCTAACATACTCTACAATTTTCAATTTATTGGCTAATTTATTTCTGGTTTTATAGGTTTGAATCGTCCAGAAACGGTACCAATCAAGTCGGCTGTCCAGCAAATCGTAAATCGCTTTTAAAATCTCCAATAATCGCTCAATCAGAAACGAGAGCGCCATTGCCAACGTCAACAGCACAGTTACTTCCAATAATACATTCATCGTCACGCCTCCTTCGTTTTTACGAACAGATAAGGCTTTAATTTAAAGATCTCGATTTTCTCTTTGACCTGTTTGGACTTTATCCATTTGCCGGCAAAAAACTCAATCCAGTGTTGCAGTTCATCAACTGGGAAATTTGAGCCGGGGCACGTTTTGCTGGAAATGTTACGGTGTGGAATTATATATTTTTCAAAATCGATTTCTATTTGGTACAGAAAAGTCCACAAGGTAATTATGCGAGCGGCGTTGCGCAGTTGTACTTCAGTTGGTTTTAAATTGCCGTATTTACCATTGGCGTTGGAATATGGTACATTGGGATCGGTTTCAAAATTGCCATTCAAGGCGAGGCCGAGCGAATTTTGATTGTTGCCGGCAGCGTGGTTGCCGAAGCGATCCCAGCGGCAGAAAGGGCGTATCGAACCATCAGCGAGAATGACACAATGATAGCCAGTCAGCCAGTTGTTTCCCTGTGAATCCTTTCGATCTTTGATAACTCTGACTACATCGTTAAAGGTGCTTTGACTGTGCAAAGAGGTGTGATGGTAGACGATGAGTTGTGGATTTCTTTCTCGTACATGAACCCACTCCAATTTGTCCCGATCTACGCCACCTTGATATGGAATGTCGATCCACATTGCCTCAGCAAAATCAACTGCGGGTGCGAATGCTGGTGCGGCAATTTTTTCTGCCGTCTGGGAATTGTGCACAGTCTCAGCGCTGACTTCTTTTTCCATGACAATTTTATTCTGGGTGATAAATTTTACTAAAGTGTGCATCGGGCCGCTGCCTCCGCCAATCAATAAGCCTGTGAAAAGAAAATCCAGCCAATTCGGTAAAAGTGGTTGGTTCAAGACCTTGAGAAAACTATTAAACACTTGGATACCAGAATAATGAGCGGCAATTATTCCGGCTGATAACCCTAATAGTTGAAGGATTAAAATTCTCAGCGTATTTCCATCATCAGGATCTGTTGCTGGCTCTACCAAAACGGTTGAAGTCGAAAAACTTTCGTCCCATTCTCCATCAGCCTCCAATTTTGTAAGCTCATTTTTTATTTCTTTTCGTACTGTTGGGTCTTTTTCCTTGGCAAGCTGTTTCAAGAAATCATTACGCAATTTAGCTATCTCTACGGCTTTTTTTTCCACCTCATGAGCTAATTTATCTCGTTGGTATTGTTGTTCCAAGTCCTTTAATAGATTTTCGTACTCAGAACTGGCAGGAATTTTTTTGCCTTTTTTTCGACTAACAATTCTGGCACAGATATTTTTGGCAAATTCGATAAACCGCTCAATAGTAATGGATAAACCAAGAGCGGCTGATAGCGGCACAAAAATCGAATCGTAAGAAATCATGGCGACTCCCTTTTGCTTGTGACAAAATGCTCACGAGTTTTTATGGCAAGCTATAAAATTATTGTCAAATTTGGTAACAGTGGGAGAAGAAAAATTATTGTCTTAGCTTCACTTGAGCAATTAGATTGAATTAAATGCCTTTTCCAGCACTTTTAGAGTTAATTCTGGGATGTCTATTTGTTGCAGTTCCTGTTGATAGAACCAACCAATTTCTGAAATATCCGATTGAGCTTTTATATTTCCGCCGCTGTATTGAGCCAAGTAATCAAGCAGAATGTAGTGATATTGAACCTTGCCTTGATTATCCTTTAAAATTAGATCGACGACGCCTAAAAGATCTTTAAGCTCGATGTCAATATCACATTCTTCCCTGACCTCACGAACAGCCGCTTCACGAACTTGCTCGCCTAATGCAACAGCGCCACTAGGAATCGCCCATAAGCCATGGCTAGAATCATTACCTCTTTTAACTAAAATCACCTGTCTGTTTTCATTGTAGACTACAACTCCGACTCCAACCAAAGGTTTTTCCGGATAGCGATGAGTCATTCTTTTTCCTTTTGAATTGGTAATTGAAATTATGCGAACATTTTTTTAAAGCGCGCATAATCCGGGATGATAATTTTGCGACCTTCTCGATGTATCAACTGCTCATTTTCAAGATGGCGGAAAACCCTTGAAATCGTCTCACGAGAAGTGCCTGCCATATTTGCCAAATCCTGTTGCAGCGGAATGCGCTGGATAATCACTTGACCTTGCCGAATGCGTCCGCTATCTTCCGCTAACATGATCAATGTCGACGCTACTCGTCCCATGGCATCTTGCAAGGAAAGGCTTTTAATCTGAGTGTCGCTTTTGCGAATGCGGCCGGCTAATTCTTTAAGCAGGCTAATAGCAATTTGAGGGAATTCCTCCAACAGGTTAATAAATTCTGGTCTGTGCAATAAAAGCGCTTCTGAATCTTCAATGGCTGTTACACTGGCAGAGCGTGTTTTTCCGTCGATCAATGCCAGTTCGCCAAAAAAACCACCGGGGCCAAGAATTGATAAAATGACTTCCCGACCATCGTCACTCATGCGAGATACTTTTACTCTTCCTTTCTGGATGAGAAACAAAGTTTTGCCAATATCCTCTTCGATCAAAATCAGTCGATCCTTTTCATAATGCTGGGTGACACACAGTTTTCGTATCTTCATCAATTCATCTTCATCAAGATTGGAAAATATGGGCACTTTTTTTAATAGCTGAGTATCCATAAAACCTCCCCATGTGGGATACATACGAATGATTCTTTTTGTCTGGTAAGTTTGTCGTGCAAATTCGTTGGTGATAGGCAAAACATAATATTTTCTGCCAACAAAAGCAAGCATAATTTTAGAATTTAAAAAAATCTTTACTGCGATTAGCTTCTCTTGCTGACAACCTTCACCCAGGTTCAGCGGTACAAATGATGTTCGAAAATATATTCCACTACCTGTCTAGGCATGGTTTTATTTAATGATTTGCCTTCGCGGATTTTTTGCCGGATGGTAGTCGATGAAATATCAATAAAAGGAGCGTCGAGGAAAATGGCCTGTTTTTTTAAATTATCATCCACCAACTCTAAATTTACTCCTGACCGATTGTACACTACTAACTGGCACAACTGCAAAATTTCTTCTGGCGCCCGCCAACTGTGAAAATTTAACAAACTGTCAGACCCAATGATGAAAAATAAGTGTTCTCTGGATAAATGGTACTGGGAACAAAAATAGTGCAAGGTATCGATCGAGTACGAAATATTATCACGCACAATTTCAAAGTCGCTGACTTCAAAATCGGGATAATTTTCCACCGCGATTTGCACCAAGCGCAGACGAAAATGTGAGGGAGTTAGAACGATGTGCTGTTTGTGAGGAGGAATGGCTGCCGGGATAAAAATAATTTTTGCTAAACTTAATTGGTCTTTTGCAGTTATAGCAATCTGCAAATGACCATTGTGGATGGGATCAAATGAGCCACCAAAGAGGCCAATTTTGTACATTGGCTTTTTCTCCAATTTTGTAAAAAGGCTCATTTTTTTTCGTCTAAAAATTTCGCCAGTTGCAGCCGTGTTTTTCTGATCTTCGATCCTTTGGGATATTTTTCTAGATAGAGTTTATAAAATTTTTCAGCTTGCGCAGAGTCTTTGAGCATAGAATAACATTCAGCCTTACCAAATAACGATAGGCCGGCAAATTCAGTGTCATAATAATTGTCTAAAACAAAATCATAATAGATGATCGCGGCTTTGTTCCAACCCAATTTTCGATACGACTCTGCATTGCTGTAATATTTCTTGCCCAGCTTTTCGCGACACAATTTCATGTATTTATTGGCTTCAGGAACCAATTTGCTGCTAGAATAATCATCTAAAAATTTTTGAAATTCTTCTAATGCTTTATTGGTATATTCTTGATCAAGAGAATATTTAGGCGATAATTCAAAATTGCTCAGCGCAATTTTAAATTGCGCATCATCGACAAACTCACTATTAGGATAAACCTGAACCAACTTTTTGTACTCTTCGGCAGCGATAATATATTCTTTTAATTTGAAATGACAATCAGCTAAACCCAACTGGGCGCGGGCGCTGGTCGGGCTGCCTGGATAATTTAAAACGACAATCTTAAATTCAGTCCGAGCATCCAAATAATCATGATTGTTAAATAATTTTTCGGCATAAGCTAACCGTTCCTCAGCAGTAGCAGTTGCTTTCAATTTTTGTCTGCCGCATGAATTAACTAAAAGCAAAATTACCAAACCAAGACTTAAAAGTCGTCCTACCAATTGTTTCATTATCAAATCCTTCATTTACTCCGCAAAGCGAAAAAGAGATAAACGATTCCGCTTGTTATTACCGCTACGATAAATGGTTCAATAAATTTTGTCCACTCTTGGCGTGCCGGAATCTCTGCCCGCGTAAACGGATAACGATCCGTTTCCAGTCTGGGAATATTTACTATTGCGATCGTGTCGCGAAAAGTCTTATTAAAATTTTTTAGAAGAATTACCTTTTTCTCCAATCCTTGTGTTATTCTGAAATCCAAATGTGCGCTGACCTGGCGCTCAACGAATTTTTTTTTTGTCGTTTCTAAATATTTCACTCCAAAAATATTGGTGCTAAATTCAATCACCTGGCAAATAGGCAAATTCGTCGCTTCACCGATAATTACCTCACAGCCATGCGGCGTTAACTCTTTGAAAAACTCATTTTCAATAATCCAATTGCTTTGCTCTTTTTGGCTCACAGCTTGTAGCGATACCACTGCCGCAGAATCCAGAATCAGAAATTGCCTGAGCGAATCGGCAATTTCAGCCGTCAAGCGAGTCAAAATTGATAGATTATCCTCAGCTATTGGTTGAGAAAAAGAGAGAAAAACTGGACAAATCAGAATAACTATTAGAAATTGGAATATCAATAAATTGGCAAATTTATTCATAAAATTTTTAAACTATGTTACTAAACCTTGCTTATAAAGTTCCGTGAGCTTTTTAGCGTCGAATGGACGGTGAATTAAACACAGCTTGATTCAACTTTAAAAACGAACCGACAGAGAAAGTAGATGCCACCTGTCGAATTGATCCTTCTGTTGTTGGTAAACAAAAGCATAATTCAGCATAAAATGGGATTGGCCAAATTGATTGTCTTCTGAAAAAAATAAATTTGAATCGATCAAGCCAATCCCAGCAGAAAAAGTCTGAAAATTGGCTGGTTTCTCGATATAATAACCGCCGCGAAAAGCTACCACTGAAAATAGTTTTTGTTCAAAACCAAGATGCGGCTCAAAAATACTTATTGCTTTTTCTTCGGTCAAATTTCTCAGATCCACTGTCAAGGCTGTGGTTTTAAAAGGATAATAGGAAATCCCGGCATTTATCGTTTGATCCGCTAAACGCTCCAGTGGTAAGCGGATATTGGGAAATGATTTAGGGAAATAATGATAGGTCAGTCCGACCAATAGTTTTGGCGAAGGTTTCACCAAGATGCCATAATTGAATCCAAAGTGATGTTCGGCAGCAGTAGAATCATTCTTGAAATAGAGGTTAATGGAGGCGCCCATGGATACTCGATCGGCAAGTTTAATTCTGGCGACAACTGAATGATAACAATTGTCAAAGAATTCATTACCCTTGAAAAAAATCTTTTGAGAGAGCAGACTATTTTTATTAATCAGTTGTTCATTAAAAATTAAGCCAAGGTTTAAAAATTTAGCCGTGATGACAATACCTTTAATAAAAGTTGCCGCATCCTTGGCGAATCGTTGGTGGCTGCTGTTGACATTGACCTGATTTTCATTTTTCGTTTCATTGGATAGCAAAACGACTGGTGTCAAGGGATTTAAAAAAAAGGTCAAACGAAAATTTTTATCTTGCTGATACATAGTTAAAGACGCTGGATTATATGCAGCAGAAACGATATTATCTT
Organism: uncultured Cytophagia bacterium; assembly: GCA_964571835.1. GTDB lineage: Bacteria > Zhuqueibacterota > Zhuqueibacteria > Thermofontimicrobiales > Thermofontimicrobiaceae > CAZNDR01. Next base: position 7,037 of record CAZNDR010000218.1, read on the forward strand.
CAATGGAAGAATAGGCACTGCCCATAGCGACAGGTTTTGCTTTATTGGTATTTAGCGTCAAAAATAAATCATTTTGCGCTGAGGCTGAGTCAACAATAACAGCCAATAAAATAATAGTTCTATTTATATTATCAATGACCAAATTCTTTTCTGTACAGAGGCTA
>CAZNDR010000219.1:0-7189 GCA_964571835.1 uncultured Cytophagia bacterium
TCGTAGTATTCACAAATCAACTGACCAGCTAACTTGCCGCTTCAGCGGCTCCTTGAATAATTATCCTCGAATAGTTATCATAAACTAAATAATTTTTTCTCTGAAATCAATTGAGCGGCATTTTTAATTTCGGACATTTTTTTAGTTCATTTTACGCATTTTTGTTTTTTAGTTCCTTCTAACCCTATAGCACCTTGATTTACACGACCAAAACACAGCCATAACCATCAGCCAAGATCGCCTCATGTTCATCGCGATATACCTGCACTGCTTTCGGTAAATAATTCAGCACATCCTGCGCGGTCATACCGTCTTCGCCTTCGACATCAGCAGCCAAATCAGCAGCCAAGCCGTGCACAAAAACACCCGTACGTACAGCGTCATCGATGTTTAATCCCAAGCCAAACATGGCGGCAATCGTTCCAGTTAGCACATCGCCGGAGCCGGCTGAGGCCAAGCCGCTGTTGCCGCTCAAATTAATAAATACTTTGCCATCGGGATAGCCGATCAACGAATGCGCGCCTTTGAGCACAATAATGGAATTCAACTGTCTGGCTGTTTTTTGTAAAATTTTTATTTTATTATTTTCAATCTCCGCGATCGCTTTACCCGACAGGCGAGACATTTCGCCGAGATGCGGCGTCAGAATGGTCGGATGTCTTCGCTTTTTTAGCAGCTCGACACTGTTTGAAATAGCAGTGATGCCATCGCCGTCAATCAAAACCGGCTTTGGAATTCCCTTGACCAAATGCTGGACCAATTGCTGAGTTTCTTCATTGAGAGAAAGTCCAGGTCCACTAATTACCATGTCCACTTTTTCGGAGAGCGCCAACAACTGGCCCAAATTTTTGAGAGCTATGCTTCCCGTTGAGGTTTCTTCCAGCGGCGCGAATACAATCTCACTGCCTTTATTGGCGATAAAGGGCGTCACCGTTTTGGGCGTCGCCAGACGGGAATAACCGCCGCCAGCTTTGAGAAAAGAATAGGCCGCAAAATAAGGCGCGCCAAAATAATTAGCAGCACCGGCGATGAATAGGATATCACCAAAACTGCCTTTATGTCCAGCTACTTTCCTCTGAGGCAATTCTGGTGGAAGGTTAATTTCAATTTTAAGAGATTTTTTTTTATAAAGCTGAGGTGGGAAAGAAATATGAGTCAAAAATAGCCTGCCGCCATAGTCATAGCCAGGATACAATAGATTGCCGACCTTAGCCAGACCAAAGGTACAAGTATAATCGGCTCTTACTGCGGCGCCCATAATTTGTCCATTATCGCCATTAATGCCCGAAGGAATATCTACGGCAAACACCACTTTCCCGCTGCGATTGATCGCCTCAATTATCTCTTTATATTTGCCTTCGACATTTCTATCCAATCCAGTGCCAAAAATCGCATCAACGATGGCATCACATTGATCAATTTTTGTGACCAATTTTTCCAGTGAATCAAGTGGCTGAATTTCAATAGGTAATTTTCTGACGATGGAATAATTTTTTTTGGCTGTGCCTTGATATTTTTGGGGATTTCCAAGAATGAAAATAGCCGCTTCACCGCCCAGTGAATGAATTTTTCGGGCAACCACAAATCCATCACCGCCGTTGTTGCCCAGTCCACAAATCACCACAAATTTTTTCCCGGTAATTCCGAATTCATTCAGGATCATGGAATAGGTTGCCAGCCCAGCGTTTTCCATTAGAATTTCATCAGGGATGCCATATTTCTCTATGGCGGTGCGATCGAGCTGGCGCATTTCTTCGACAGTGGAGACTTTCATTTTTTCAAACTCCTTATTTTTTGCCACAGAGTCTCCCCATCTCAGTGGCGACGTAATACCTCAGTCTCTGGTGGATCAACAACCTACCTGCGGGAGGTTAGGCAGTTCTGAGTCTCTTAGATTACCAGAAAAGAGAAAATTTTTCAAAAACAATACTTTCGTATGGATGCTCCAATCCAGCTTCGTAGAGACAGCCGACCCTGCCATCAGGTAAAACCGTCAAACAGGAATATGCTGCCGGCCCCTGATACAAAATTTTTGCAGCAGACCAGGTTTGTCCTTCATCATAACTTAAGCGAACGGTCATTTTTATTCGTTCCTTTGTGCTGGCAGGATTGGAGAAAAGCACGATATTTTTGGTCGAATCTGTTGGCCACGAATAGCGCAAAAAACTTGCCTGGCAGATCGACTCCACCAGTGTTGCGTCAAAATAAATTTCAGACCAACTCCTGCCGCCATCTAAGCTGTACGCAATTGCTCGGTTGTTTTTCGTCCTGTCATAATTACGCATGTTCTGCATTAATCGTCCATCGGCTAATTCGACGACCTGACATTCATTCACCTGGTCAGTGGGGGTGCGTCCGCCAAGTTGCCAAGTGCTGCCATGATCATCAGAAAAAATTATGTGGGAAAAATATTTTTTGGAGTCCGCTTCGATGTGATCACAGGGGATGATCATTCTGCCGGCAAATTGCCCTTGCTGCAGTTGAATGCCTACGCCGGGGCCGGTAGCATACCAGGTCCAATTTTTCAGTTTTGTACGCTCAGTAATTTCTTTTGCCGGGGTCCAGGTTTTTCCGTCATCGGTCGAGTGGCTGACAAATACACGGCGCGTATCCTTGCTTTCCTGATTAACGATCTGAGCCTCTTTATCGGCGCCGAAATTCCAGGTCATCAGCAACCAAATAGTGCTAGTGTGCTGATCCACCACCGGGCAGGGATTGCCGCAAACATTTTGACCATCGTCCCAGATAACCTGCTGCTCGCTCCAGGTTGTTCCATTGTCTTCCGAACGTCTGAGCAGCATATCGATATCGCCAGAATCGCCACGGCCGTTTTTGCGACCCTCACAAAAAGCCAACAGCGTACCTTTTTGAGTAATAATAATTGAAGGAATACGATAGGTGTGGTAACCGTTTTCACCGCTAATGAAAAGCTTTAATTTATAGGAATCGGTTTGAAGTACATTGAGAGAACAGGAAGCTAATAAAAGAATGGTCAAAAAATAAAATATAAATTGTGGTTTCATCCCCAGAGCGCCCTCAAAAAGAAGTGTTTCATCGTCTGTCTCCTGCGACCAAATTCAAATTACTTTTTGTACCAAAGAATAAGCGACAACTTTATTGCATCTACCATTTTTTCAGTGTCTTTTTTTCCCAAAAAATTCAAAACCGAGTAATTCACTTGAAGCGCCAGCGCCGTTTTTTTGAAAATAACCACCTCGTAGCCCGCACAAATTGCTGTGCCCAAGCGCATTCCCGCTATATCGAATTGATCGTTTTCCCACCAGGGAATGCCAATTAATTCGCTGCTGTCATGTTCTAAATCAGTTTTAATTTTTCGTTTCTGGAAATAGTTAGCCTGCAATTCAACCGAGAAAAAGGGCAGATACCATTTCCTGAAAATTTTGTAATCGCCTCTCAGGCTGACTGTCCAGATGTTAAGTGAAGTCTCCAACTTCACTTTTTGATACATCACTCAGGACCAGGGTGGTCCTTCAATTTGCGTTGTTCCTTTCCCCGTAACATTGGAAAAATTAAGCATTCCGGACAAAGTCAAAGGCAGCTTTTTAAAAGTGTATCCTGCCTGAATTCCAAGTCGTGTCCACCACTTAAAACCTAATCCTTCATTGGCAATGCTTTTGGTGAACAGGTCGGGATTTTGCAATTTCAAAACGCCGCCAGTTACTCCGAAGTTGATGGATTGAGGAAGAGCAATCTCGGAAATTAAAATAAAAATCCCAGGCAAAAGAAATTTACCTTTGTGCAAAAGTGATCCTCCCCTTTTACCATTTAATTTCCCTTTTTTATTGAGACTCAAAAAATAATTTGGTCCAACATTACCAAACTCATCGGCTGGAAAGTTATAATCGTAAATGATATAATTTCAGAATTGCAGAGCGATAGCATCGCTTTAAACGATGCTATCGCAGATTTATAGATATTTTAGAAAGCGACCAATCTTGAAGCGACCGGTCAGCACATCAGTTGTTGAAGCATTAAAATTTAAAATTGCAGTCCAATCGAATCAGTTTAATTATCTACCGACCGCTATTCGTTCCAAATATTTTCCGGTTCGGGTATCGATTTTTATCACATCACCTTCTTTGACAAACAGCGGCACCTGTATTTTGGCGCCGGTTTCGAGGGTGCAAAATTTCTGAATATTGGTGGCAGAGTCGCCTTTCACCCCGGGATCAGCTTGAATCACTTTGAAATTGATGAAGTTGGGCAATTCGGCCGTCATGGCGACCCCTTCATTAAAAAGAATCTTGACCACATCGCCTTCTTTGAGAAATTTAAGCTGATCGCCTAATAAGTCAGCTGAGACAAATGTTTGATCGTACGTTTCCGTATCCATGAAATATAAATTCCCATCTGCTTCGTAGAGATATTGCATTTGCTTTTCATCAAGGTAAACTTCTTCAATGTTATCGGTCATGCGAAATGTATTTTCAATGACACGGCCGGTTTTGGCGTTTTTCAACTTTGTTCTGACCATGGCTCGCCAGTTGCCCGGCGTTACGTGCTGAAATTCAGTAATGATCCAGATATCATTATTAAACCGGATGGCTTTGCCGGTTCGAAATTCTGAAATCGCAGTCATAAAACTTCTCCTCCAAATTAGCTATTAAATTTTTTCCCATTGTTATCAAACATTATTTCTGGCGCTAATAAAAATCGTCACCGTCAACAATTTTATCTCTACCAATCCATACCTTCTATCACGCTGCCTCTGATCTCCCATCGGTCAGGCGACACATTTTTCGATATTGGTGCACAGGCGAAATTTAGCAAAATTAAAATTAATTTGCAAACTTATTTTTTTAAGGGCAAAACGAACCTGGTCAATGAAAAATTCGCCACCTTCGCTTTTTCGAGATAGGCAGTGTATTTATCGACAAGCAATTTGCGATCCGCAAAAAGCAGTCATTAATCTGATATTTGGGCAGTATTCAACCTTTCAAATCTTTTGCTAAAAAATTAATAGCTACTCTCACGCTTTTTCTGTTGAACTTTTTTAAAGCAGTCACTTGCTTTAAAACTTCAGGATAAATGTTTTGCAAATTCGCTAATTCTTTCACAATGTTTTCTGGCTTTAAGCAGATACGATTGCCTGTCTGTGCCGCTTCGATTAAAATATCCGGTGACCATTCTTTGGGCCAGAGACTGTTGAGCAGCGGCATCACTCTTTTGCAGCGAGCTATTTTGCCCGGCACGCCATTCAACAAATTAAAGCTTTTTGTCAATGCAGCATCAGTTTGCACAACCAATATGACTTTTTCACTGGTCTTAAATTTTGGCAGGTTTATTATCGTTTGAAGTTTGTCGCCGTCGTAATGCCAGCCAATTTTTTCTTCTTCTCGCGCAAAAGAAATTATTTTGCCATTGCAGGTTATCTTTTCTGGAGGAAAAAACAAGGGCATCCGAATTTCATAACTTCGTTCTCTTGCCATTCCCGGAAAACTTCCTTCAACTGGAAAAATTTCAATTTTCCGAGAATCGTTTTTTGCTAGCGTCTGCCGGACAAAAGTCCAGCAAAACTCGCCTGATTGGTACCCCAGAGAATTTCCGGCATCTTCATAAATTTGCGTCTTGCCCTTCGCCCCCGGAAAAATGGCGAGAATGAGCGGATCGACGAACTGCTCATCGGCTCGTCTTTGTTGTGACTGAAGTGGTATGATGGCGCCGGCTTTGACATAAACCGGGATTTCATCAACAGCAAAACTTCGAGTTACTTTTTTCGGCCCGACCAAAACTGAGCCAGTGAACCATTCGATCCATTCTCCCGGCGGCAGCCAGATTGATTTGGTAGCTAAAAGGTCAAGCGAAGACACCGGTTCAGTTATTGGTGAAACGAACAAGTCATTCCCGAACAAATATTGATCTTTGAATTGATAGGCTTCTTTGCTTTTCGGATAATCATAGTACAAAGGACGACAGATTGACAATCCTGTGTCGTAAGCCAAGCGTGCCGCCGTATAGATATAAGGCAAAAGTGAATAGCGCATTAAAATAGCCTCCCGCATGATCACATAATAATCAGCCGGGTAGGCCCAGAACCGACGTTCTGATTTCGGATTTCTGGTGGTGTGAGTCCGGAAAATCGGGCTGAACATGCCAAATTGAATCCAGCGCAGATACAACTCGGCGCTAACTTCACCTGGCAAATGTCCGCCGATATCATGACTCCAATAGCCGTAGCAGACATTAGCGGCCGTAGCTGTAAAATAAGGCTGAAACGCCAGCGTTTCCCAATCCGAAGTAGCATCACCGGAAAAACCGATTTGGTAGCGATGGTTGCCCAGTCCACCCCAGCGATGCAAAATAAGCGGTCGTTTGCCTTGCTTCTCCATGTCGAGAAAGTGAACGTGATTTAACCAAAAAGTCGGATTAACGCCGGGAATTTTTGTGGTGGGCTGTTGCTGCCAATCCAGCCACCAAAAGTCGACACCCATTTTTTCCAGCGGATGATGTAAAATCTTTAAATAGTTTTCAGCAAATTTTTTATCAACTATATCAAACGGTACATATTTTTTGGTTGCCGGATCGATACCCATCGCTCGCGCCATCTGGGGATATTTCTCTTCGTGCGGCTGAATGCCGGAGCCAGGGTGAAGATTGAGCGCTATTTTTAATCCTTTCTTCTTGCACCAACTCAAAAAGCCTTCCGGATCGGGGAACAATATTTTGTTCCAGGTATAGCCCGACCAGCCTATCAATTGCCCGGCTTGATCTTTCTGTTTTTTCCACCAGCGCAAGGCGAACGTTTCGTGCCAATCCATGTCAATGACCAGCACCTCCAGCGGCAGATTGTGGTTTTCAAATTCGCCAATCAATTGTTTCAATTCCTGGTCAGTATAAGCCCAATAGCGCGACCACCACAGCCCAAAAACAAACCGCGGCGGTAAAGGAATTTTCCCCGCTATCCTAGTGAAATCAAACAGCGCCTGCTTGTAATCTAAACCATAACCAAAAAAGTACCAATCCACGTAGTTCTTTTGCGGCGCCGCCTTAACCCGGGCAAAATCGCTGTTATCCAACAGTGGACAGCTCGTATCATCAATGAGCACCCAGCCGTCTCGCGAGATCAGTCCCGGCTCTAACGGAATAGCGCCCTTCGCTTCATCAAGTGTCCGCGTGGTGCCTTTTAAATTTGCTCTGTCGGCTGATCCGGGAGTCCAGATCACCTTTT
>CAZNDR010000220.1:0-7116 GCA_964571835.1 uncultured Cytophagia bacterium
AAATTTAATCTAAAATTCATTTTGTTGAATGTTCCATGTGCTCCAATTTCAATGGCAAAATAATTTCAAACAGACTTCCTTTCCCCGGTTCACTGTCCAGCTTAATTTCGCCGCGATGGGCTTCCACCATTAATTTAACGTAACTCAATCCCAGTCCGAACCCTTTGACATCGTGCACATTGCCGGTGGGTACGCGGAAATATTTTTCAAAGACGCGCTTTTGATTTTCCGGCGCAATACCAATGCCAAAATCGCGAACCGATATCCTTATCCAGTCACCAGTATTTTTGGTGGTAATTTCAATTACCGGATCACCGGCGGAATATTTGAGTGCATTGTCCAATAAATTATGAATGATATTTTCCAGGTGCACTCTGTCTGCTTCAACGATAGCTGATGTCGCATTGGGGAAAAATTTGATCTCGCCGTTTTTCTGTTCGAGTTTAATTTTAAAATTATGGATGCAATGATGAATAACGTCATGCAGATCCACTGCCGCCCAATTTAACTCAACGTCTCCCTGTTCCAACGCCGCCAGTTGCAGAATTTTTTCTACCTGCTGCCGCATACGCACACTTTCATCGTGAATAATTTTGCCATATTTTTTTAGCTTAACTAAATCGCGCAGCACCACCGGATTATTCATTGTTTCACTGGTCAAAGCGATAGTCGAAATGGGTGTTTTAAATTCGTGCGTCATGTTATTAATGAAATCGACTAGCAACTCGGAAAATTTCTGCTGTCTGAAGATCGTTTGGATCACGTAACCAAAACAGAAAATAATGATCAACAAAAACACCAGCATCAGCAGCGCGGCAATTCCTGTCTGCCGAATCAAATACAAAGTCTGCTGCGGGAAATAAAGTGCGATATCATTTTTTTCGAGAAACACATCGTGCGGGAAGAGACGGGTTTTGTACCGGGTTGCTGCCAATTCCTTTTGGAACCGTGCCTCGCTCACCAAAATGACCGAATCTTTGGGCGCAGAAATTACACCGTAAACGAACGGCGTTGTGAAGCCTTTTTCCCTCAGCGTTTCCGCGACGACGGTATCAAGCAGGGCAGGATTAATTCTTTTCTCAACTGGAATGTGATCAGCCTGGCTCAAATTTTCCAATACTCTTTCCACCAGCAAACGCTTGCTTTTATCGTCGCTGACCGTTTGAACAGCACCATTAAATTTTTTCCTACTTGAATGTAAAACATAGGTCTCGCTGTCAGTGTTGAAGCTGAAGAAAAATGATCCCGAGTTGCTGAATGAATCATCGATTGCGACCGTGTAATTTCCCGCCGGTTTTTTTTCATCCAGGATTTTTTTCACCTGCTGCCCCAGCGAATCGATGATCCGCAGACGGACATATTGCGGTTGATCGAGCTGAAAAATAATTTTCCCGCTGTCCAACCTGACCTTTTGAAATTTGTCCGTTTTGCCTGCCCAGCAAAAGTCATCGGCTGTTTTGAGCGAATCGGTCGTGTTGATGCTGATCACTCCCAGTTGCTGCGGACCTGCGTTTTCGATCCCAACCGTGACTTTAAAAATTTTTGCCACGGTTTCTCGGGTCTCTAATTTCTGCACAATACTGGACAGCGCCGAGTTGACATTTTGTTTAAAAATACTCAATTCCAGTTGGTAGGCACGCTGGAGCAATAGAATTTGCAACACCATCAATCCGAACAAGGCAACTGAAATCAAGGTGATGATAACGACGACTATTTTTCGTTTTAATTTCAAATCAAAATCTCGCAGCTAAAAATTATCGATACCTGCAAACCAAATTCATCATTTCTGTTGGTTGAGTTTTCACCTTGGACTGTAGCACTGCGGAATATACGAAATTTTTTTGCCAAGTGCACCCCATTTAACACTTTTTAACACTCGCTAACACTATTTAACTACCAGAATTCAAAACAATTGCTTATCTTTAATGGTCATATTTAGTAAGCTTAACTGAAAAAGTTAATCCGGCTGCCAAACTGATCCGGGGCAGCAGTAATTTTTTGAGTGTCTCTTAACCATCAGGCATTGACGGCAATAAATAAAAAATGATCCCGATCAACAGTCGACTGATAAAATGAAAGGAAATCAAACAATGAAACGTTCAATTTATATCGCGGTTTTATTTCTTTATCTGGTTTTCTCTTTTTCTTTAACGCCAGCACAAAAAATCATTAAAAAAGCTGGTGGCGAAAGCAAAGAGATATTTTTCATCAATGAACTGGCGATCGCACTTACCGATATTGACAATTCGATAAAAGTCGAACATGCCTTGCCGGTCGATAGCCGTCTCGAAGAATATCGCGCTATGGAAATTAAGAAAGATGATGAAGTGCTGATGCTCAATAAACAGCGTGTGAAAACAGTAGCTGAATTCACACAAATTTATGAACAGCTTTCAGTGGGGGAGGTGGTGAAATTGGGACTGCGCCGCGGGGAAGAAATGTTTATCGCTGAATTCAAAAAAATGGATCCGGCAAAAGCGCCGCAACGAAGAATGAAGATTGTCAAAACTGACGGTCCCGTCTCTGATATTGAGACCAAAGAAGGCGGCGTGATCACTCGCAAACTGGTCATTAATGAGCAGGAAGGTAAAATTAAGCCGTTGTTGGGCGCCGGGCTTATTATGAATGAAAAAAACGGAGCAGTTTTTATTTATAAAAATTTGCAGGTTTTGGATCAGACCCGAGACACCAAAGAAGGTGCACAGGTTATTTCGCTGAACGGCGAAAAAATTACCTCGCTGGATCAGTTCCATGAAAAATACGAAACATTACAAATCGGAGAAGAAGTGAAATTGACAACTTCGCTTGACGGCAAAGAAACGGTAATTAAATTTGACAAGCCCGACGAGAAAAAACAAATTTTAATTGAGAAACAAAAATAGAATTGATGGCACACGGATGACGCGGATGACACGGATTCTCACAGATAAAATCCGTGCCAATCAGCGTCATCCGTGTAATCCGTGTTCTATTAAATTCAGGAAATTCGAATGATAAAACGAATTGTTAAATTTGCTTTGATTTTGATTTTACTATTAGCGACCATATCTGCGGCTCAAATGTTCGGCACGCCGTTCAATCAGCGCGATGATCAATATCGGTTGCTGGGGCTAAAACGAGCGAAGGAATCTTATGAGTACTACAAAGCCGAATATGAACGCCAAAAAGAAATGTTTGATAAAAATCTCATTTCCCGATCGGAATTGGAACGCAGCCAGAGTTTGTTTGCTGATGCTGAAGTTAATTACCACCAGTCGCTGCTGGCGGTGTTGTTCGAGAAACAGTACGTCGCGGTACAGCGAGCAATCAAATATCAGACCAAAGACGGACGCAAGCATGTCCGGCTGACGGTTGCCAATACGTCGGGTGGCAGCGGTGATTTTCAAAAGCTGATCCATATCGATGAAGAACTGTATCAACGGCTGCAGCCGGATATCATCAATGATGTTTATCTGTCTCTGCTTAACGACGGCAACGCCATCATCAGTCAGCCTTACGAAGCCAAAATCGAGCAGTTAAAATTTGGCCAGCCGCAAACGATAGATTTCGCGCTCTTGCAGGATCTGGATGCAGTAGTGGTGAACATTGTTTACGGCAATGGTAGCCAGCGCAGTCCGAAAATTTTTCTGCAAAAAGATTCATCGGTCAACAAGGTCTTGGTGCAATCGGAGCAGTTTTCACAGGAGGTGGAACTGGGCGGCAGTGCATCGTTCGATTTGACGTTGGAGCTGTTCAGCGGTGAAACCAATACGTTCAAGCTCGAAGTGGCCAATTTGCCAGCACAGATTAATCGATACTTTACTGATCCGGCAAGCAAAGCGCGGCTGAGCCAGTTCAAATTCACTGAACAAACCAATACACGCCAGGCAGCGCTATCGGTTTTCCTGCCCGACCGTCCAACCGAAGAAGTGGTAATCGACCAACCGATTCCCTTTTTTGTGCTGGTTCTTCCGCGTGCCCAGGCAGAAGAACTCGGCGATTGGCATTCAAAAATGTGGACGCAGACAGAGATCGAAAGGCTGAATATTGGCTTTGTGCGGTTGGATCTGGTGCCGCGCGGTGTGGGCAAACTGCTTGTGCGTGCACCACAGTTATATTTTTCGATTAAAAAAAATGAAGTTGTCGAAGTCACCGTTGATCTCGTTAATGAAGGATCGCGGCGATTGGATAATGTGGAAATCGAGGCCGAAACGCCGTTGAACTGGGAGAAGAAAATCGAACCAACGCTGTTATCAGCATTGAACATCCGCGAGGAGAAGCGGATCAAATTATACTTTACACCGCCGGCAGGGATTGCTGTCGGGCGTTACGAATTTCGCATCCGCACTTCTTCGCTGTCGGACAATCAGCCGGTCCATGGCGAAGACAAAATTGTCACCGTGGAAGTAGAAGCCGGGACGAATATCTTGGGGACGGCAATTTTGATCTTGTTGATTTTGGGTGTGATTGTGGGGATTGTGGTTTTTGGGATTCGGTTGTCAAGGAAGTGATTTGCTGGAAATGCTAAATTTTCAAATTACAGCCAATAGACAAATTAACTATCAGAAATTTCAAAATTCAAAATTTAAGAACTATTTTAGACGAGCTCCCGTGTGAATTTTAGATTGAAATTTAGATTTTGAGCTTTATTTGGAATTTGCTGCTTTGATTTTGGAATTTAATTAAATAGAGGAAATTTATAATCCTAGTTTGATAGAGGGAAAAAATGGTAAACACAATTCAAACCAAAATGAAAAAATGCTCGAGGCAATCAATCTGACCAAGCGTTACGAAGATGGCGTGCTGGCGCTGGATCACGTTAATTTTTCGGTGGCAGCGGGACAAATTTATGCCATGCTTGGTGCCAACGGCGCTGGGAAAACCACCACGATTAATTTATTTCTGAACTTCATCCAGCCGACCGAAGGCGAAGCGAGAATTGCCGGAATTCCGACTCACACAGAACCATTGCGAGCAAAAGAAAACATCGCCTACGTTTCGGAAAACGTAATGCTATATCCCAATTTTAGCGCTATCCAAAATCTGGATTATTTCAGCAAGTTGGGCCAGCGGAAAGATTATTCAAAACAGGATTATCAAAAAGTTCTGTCGCGGGTCGGATTGCAGGAGGATTGGCACAATAAAAAATTAAAGGATTTTTCCAAGGGCATGCGTCAGAAATGCGGCATTGCCGTGGCGATTTTGAAAAATGCACCGGCGATTTTGCTGGACGAGCCGACGTCGGGTCTCGATCCGCAAGCCGGGCATGAATTCATTGAATTGCTGCAATCGCTGCGCGATGAAGGCAAAGCCATTCTTATGTCCACCCACGATATTTTCCGCGCCAAAGAGGTCGGCGATATTTTCGGCATTATGGACAAAGGAAAAATTGTCATGCAGCGACCGGCAAATGAATTGGTTGGAAAAAATTTGGAGAAGTTGTATTTGCAGTTTATGTCTGGAGTATCTTTAAATTCCAATAATCAAATCCCAGATACCAAATAAATTCCAAATCTCAAATTCCAATTTATTAATCAAATTGCTTGGAATTTGGTACTTAGAAATTGTGATTTATATTGTGGAAGCCTGTTATGATCAAATTAATTATGGAAAAAGAGCTCAAGGATATTATAGGTTCAAAAAAGTTTGCTGTGACTTTTAGCGTATGCGCGCTGCTAATATTGCTCACTTTTTATGTCGGCAGCCAAAATCATCTGCTGCATGTGGCGCGCTACGATGCTGCCAGAGCAGAGAATCTGCGCAAGATGGAAGGACAAACTGATTGGCTGATGGTGCGTGATCACCGCATTATATTGCCGCCGCAGCCACTGGAAGCTTTGGTGAGCGGCGTGTCCAACGATATTGGCAGAACCATATCCATGGCGGGACGCGGCGAACTGTCTTCGGTGGATAGCCGTTACAATGACGATCCAATTTTTGCCGTGTTTCGATTTTTAGACCTGGACTTTATCTTTCAAATTGTGCTGTCGCTGTTTGCCATTCTGCTGGCATTCGACGCGGTCAACGGCGAAAAGGAGCGAGGCACGCTGCGGCTCACGTTTGCCAACGCGGTTGCTAAAGATAAATATATTTTGGGCAAGCTGCTGGGTGCCTTCGTTGCGCTGGGGATTCCGCTGTTAATTCCTATTTTGCTCGGCTGTTTGTTGCTGCCAGTGTTTGGTATATTCCTGACTGGAGAAGAATGGCTGAAATTGGCGCTGGTTATTCTTTCGGGCTTGCTGTATTTTGGCGTTTTTTTAACTCTGTCGGTTTTTGTTTCGGTGCTGACGAAACGTTCGTCGAGTTCATTTCTGGCTCTGCTCGTTTGCTGGATTTTTTCGGTGTTCATTATTCCCAAAGTTGCAGTCCTGCTGGCGGGCAGAGCTGTGGCAGTACCGTCAGTGGACGAACAGGCTTATCAAAAGGGCAGGTTTCGCGCACAACTGTGGGAGGAAGATAAAGATAAAATGGCTCAATTCAAACCGGACAACAGTCAGGATCCGCAAACAATTGTTGGCAAATTTAATGAGTTCATGCAAAAGTTGGCTGATGATCGCGACAAGAAATATCAGGAATTTGCCCAACGGCTCAACGAAGACCGGCAAAACAAACAAGCCAATCAAGAGCGACTCGCTTTCAGCCTGGCGCGGCTTTCACCCAGTGCGCTATTTTCGCTAGCCGCGACCAGTTTGGTGGGAAATTCTATCGAGCTCAAGCAACAGTTCATCGACGCGGCACAGAGCTATCAGATGACATATGCTCAGTTCATGAAAGAAAAAACGGGCATGAATCTCGGCGGAGATGTCATGCTTTTTAGAATGAAAAATGATGATAGTGAAGCAGAAAAGCCTATCGATCCTAAAGAACTGCCCGAGTTTTATTATTCTCCTCCGCCTCTGGCCGCGAGTGCCAGTTCTGCCTTACTGGACATAGGATGGCTGGCGGTTTATAATATTATTTTTTTTGTCGGCGCGTTGGTGGGATTTATTCGGTATGATGTGAGGTGATTTATTAATCTAATTGATCTTGACAAAAAATCGGAAGGAAAGAAGCAGAGGAAATTTCAAATTTTAAATCCCAAATTCCAAATAAAACTCAAATTTTAAATTCCAAAAATTTACCTTAACTGGTTGAAAC
>CAZNDR010000221.1:0-7115 GCA_964571835.1 uncultured Cytophagia bacterium
TTCTTATTATTTGAATTGTCAAATCAAGCCATTGGCCATAATTTGGGTGAACGGTATGATGAAATGAAAAAGCGAGAAAATGCCTCGCAGTGACAGAAAGCTGAATTAATGACTCAGATAATACTTTTGCTACGAAGATGATCCGCTTTGGTGGAGTTTCGCCTGGAAGTGACCTCAGGGCGCGAAGAAAAAAAAGCTAAAATGCTATGATCACTTTTTGAGAAATGCCTGTTCATTTTTTTGACTCATAATTTGAAAAAATACATTTTGCTTTCTTCGTGCCCAAATCCCTCGTTCAGAACTCCCCCTGCGACAAAAGCACAAACGTCCTCCTCGGCATCAAAGTACTTCCAGCAGCGCGTAATTGTATTACAATAAATTGTTCCCACCAAGCAGAAAACTCAATTTCCAAATTTCGTAGATAATGCGCACCTCCAATAATTTCATAGGTATCCGATCATTGATGGGGTAGCTCTTGACTTCATTAATTTTGGAGATGTAGCGATAATCAACCTGCCTCTGCAAATTGCCATAGCGGAGAGATGATTGGTAAGTAGCCAACAATTTTGGGCGAAAGGCAAGTGGTTCGTGTAATTTATCTTTTCATGATCCATGCCATCAAGCTACCATTAAAATCATAGCTGAACTTCAAATCTCACTGATGAGATGGAACGCTGAAATTAGTCATCGCCTCGATGCCCCAATTGTTGATGCTCGAAAACCGCTGCCGGCCGAAGCTCGCCAACTGGTTGTCAACCAGGGCTGCCAGTTAATAGCAAAACATGGACTGAACAAGTCTTCCTTTAAACCATCGACAAGTTGGTAACGATCGTAGCGCAGGCTAATGTCAACAGAAACTGGTCAAGAAACGAAAAGAGAAAAAAAACCAACAGCAGCAGCACAATAAAGCGGTCAATAGAAATGCCGCTTATCAGGAATTGTTGTTCGAGATGCTTGAGCATCCGCCCACAAAACTATCCTGTTTAAGCTTCAGGCTTTCACGATAGCAGAAATTCATCACCATTATACCAGCGTAGGACAGAAGCCGAAAAATTGTTAGGCCTTAGTCAAAGCATGTTTGGGTGTTATTTAATGGGATTGTAAAATTCGTCTAAGGTTGTCCATTCTCACCTTATCCATTATCTATCGTTTGTTGGTAAAGGTGGTTTTGATTATACTTTTAAGGTGAAAAAAAATCTTTTTAACACGACATCTCCTCGCTTCTTGTTAAAAAATTGAGCTTTCCCATTAAAACCACTTGCTTCAATTCTGCTAGATCCACTTTTAAAAAGTGCTTGACATTTTCCAGTTCAATTTGTATTATTCTGGCAATAAATGTCGAACCAGGCGAGGGAGCACCTTAAGCTCCTGCACAGTTAAAATAGAATGAGAAACGCGATATGGAACAACAACTTATCAAATGTCCTAACTGCGGCTTTGAGATCGAAATTAGCAAAGCGTTTGCTTCACAATTTGAGGAAAAGCTGCGCAGTGAATACGATTTAAAACTCGAGCGTGAGAAAAAACAGATCAAACAACGCTTTATCAAACAGGCGGAAGAAAAATATCTTTTAGAACTGCGTGATTTGAAGAGCCAACTTCAAGAAAAAGATACGAAAATCAAACAGACTCAAGAAACGGAGCTGAAACTGCGCCAGCGTCAACGGGAACTGGAGGAGCGTGAGAAATCTATCGAGCAACAGATTGAGAAGTTGAGACAGGAATTCAATCAAAAATATCAGTCAGAAAAAGCCAGACTTGAGGAACGAATCCGGAAAGAGACATCGGAAAGTATGGGCATTGAACTCAAAGATTTGAAGACTCAACTTGAAGAGAAAGACCGCCGATTAAAAGAAGCTAGTGACAATGAACTGAAAATGCTTCAGCGCCAACGAGCGTTGGAAGAGAAGGAAAAGAACATCGAATTGGAGATGCAGCGTAAGCTGACTGACGAACGAGGAAAAATTTGGGCCTCAGCCGCCGCCAAATTTAATGAAGAGCACCGGCTGAAGGATGCAGAGAAAGACAAGAAAATGTCGGACATGGCGCAGCAGCTTGAAGAGCTGAAAAGAAAGGCCGAGCAGGGCTCGCAACAATCTCAAGGTGAAATTCTGGAAATCGAATTGGAAAATTTGCTGCGCGCCACTTTTCGTAATGACGAGATTTTGCCAGTACCCAAAGGTATCAGAGGCGCTGACGTTATTCAGAAAGTCTACACCAAACTGGGCAATTTCGGTGGAACAATTTTATGGGAGTCGAAACGAACCAAAACATGGAACGATAGCTGGCTACAAAAATTGAAGGATGATCAGCGCGATGTCAAAGCTAACCAGGCTGTGATTGTGTCCGTTACCCTGCCCAAGAACATAAAAACGGTTGGCTCAATGGACGGCATCTGGGTTTGTGATTTTTCCACTGTGATCGGCTTGGCAACTGCGCTACGGGAAGGTTTGATCGAGGTAGCTCGAACTAAAGCTTCGCTGGTGGGAAAGAACGAAAAGATGGAACACCTGTACACCTATCTATCAGGACAAGAATTTCGCCAGCGCATTGAAGCTGTAGTCGAGTCGTTCGTGACCATGAAAACGGACCTGGATGCTGAAAAAAGATCGCTGGAAAAAATTTGGTGCAAAAGAGAACAGCAGATTAATCGAGTGCTAAAAAATACTGCCGGTCTGTACGGCGACTTGCAGGGCATCATCGGTGGCGCGCTACAGCCGATTTCCAGATTGGAGCTGCCGGCTGGATATGATGACCAGCCAGCAAGTTGAAAGTCAGGGTGATGAATGTGTCTCGTCTGAAAATTTACCACTTGCACCGGATTGGTGACTGATATGAATTCCTTCGACCAGGAATCGTTCCGTCAAAGGTAGGCAAGAGCATTTTGTAAGAAGAGAAAGAATGCCAAACTAAATAGGCGAGCCGCCATATTGCCAAACTGTTAAGGTTTGGCGATGTCGTTAGTACGAGAGAAGGAGAATAGGTCGATTAATAAATATCATGGCAAATTCTCCAATGATCAATAGTTGGTCAGTTCTTATCATGCTATTTTGAGCAATAAGCCAGCACCTATTAAGCGAGAGAAACTATTAGCCTAATTTGGTCGGTTCACAAGATGAGTATTTGTCATTTCAATTGAAGAACATCAAATATAATAAAATGGATTTATGATAATGATTAACGATTACCAAGCCTTCAAGGCTTAGTAATTGTCAGCCAAAAAATATTCAATTAAACCAGTCTTGAGCTTTGAGGTTTATAGCAAATGATTTTTTATTTTCTAACCGAAGCTGAAAATGTCGAAAAATATCTAAGCGATGGTTTGCGGCGAACGGAAAAGCGGTTTTATGTTTTTAAAAACTGGAATTCCATTGAGCTTTTGCTGGAAGGAATTATTTTCGATTCCCAATTGAGCCAGGAAATGACCATCGATAAATACAATATTTTGGTTTTAAATGTTGATGAAGATGTGCTGGAACCCAGTCCACTTCCCAAAGCACGCATCCCTCACACCATTAGCGAGCGGGGACAAGAATTATTACAATCTCAATCCTACTATGCCGAAACGGATATCAGTCCAGCTCGAATCATTGGTGTCAAAGATGCTTTTGGCAATAATATCACCAACAAATATCGAGCGACTGAAAAAAATTATAGTCCAGTGCGTCGTTTCATCGCCTATGCTAAACCCTATTGGTATTTTATTTTATTGGCGACATCAGCCGGCATCTTAAAATTTTTAGTCCCGCTCATATTTCCCAATGTGCTGCGCATTGTTTTGGATAACGTATTAATGAATGATAGTCTTGATTCCGCAGCAAAAATGACAAAAATTCTTCATCTGGTTGGCTTGATTTTATTGGTTAACCTGGGCTGGATGGGCGTCACTTACACTCGAAGTCTTTTTACCGCCATGGCGGGTCATCGAATGATTCGTGATTTGCGCGTGGCGCTTTTCAATCATGTGCAGCGGTTGTCGCATCAGTTTTTTGCTAAACACCAGACTGGAGCTATAGTGTCGCGCGTAGTGAACGATATCGCTCAAGCCCAGAATTTTGTCGGTTCTGCCATGACCAATGTGTGGATGGATGGCATTTTGTTAATAGTGTTGCTGGTCATTTTGATTAAAATTCATCCGCTGCTTACGCTGGTATCTTTGGCACTGATGCCAATTTTTTTGATTTCCATTAAAGTCATTGGTAGCCACATCAAATTAGCCAGCCGCGAAGTGCAGCAGCGGGTCGAGGTGTTATCCGGCGGCTTGCAGGAAAAAATAGCTGGCGTAGCCATTGTGAAGGGATTTACCCGAGAAGGGCAGGAATTAAAAGCATTTAAATCTCAATCGGACAAATTGTACAGCAAAGTCCTGAAATCCATCCAGTATGCGGCGCTAAATGAAATGTTAGTCGGCTTTGTTGTCCTGTCAGCGCCGGCGCTGGTTCTGTGGTTCGGCGCCCATGAAATTATGCAACATCAACTCACCGTCGGTGAGCTAACACAATTTCTGCTTTATCTAGCGATGTTTTATGCTCCGCTGCAACGGCTTTCAGATTTGAATGTGTTGCTGGCAAATTCCATTGCTGCCATGGAACGGATCTTTGAATATTTCGACACGCAAGCCCACGTGGTGGAAAAGCCAGAGGCAAAAATTTTAGACAAGGTCAAGGGTACCATTGAATTTAATAAAGTTCAGTTTGAGTACGAACCAAATTTTCCAGTGCTGAAAAATATAACTTTTACTATTCAGGAAGGAGAATCAATCGCTTTTGTTGGGCCGAGCGGCTCCGGCAAATCGACACTGGCAAATTTGGTACCGAGATTTTATGATCCCACCTCAGGGTTTATTCGCTTGGACGGAGTTGATTTGCGTTCAATTAAACTGAAAAGCTTGCGCTCTCATATTGGCATTGTCAGCCAGGACACCATTTTTTTTTCTGGAACCGTGCGAGAAAATCTGCTGTTAGCCAATCCCCAGGCGAGCATTGAAGAAATTGAACAAGCGTTGATCGCCGCTAATGCGTTGGAATTTGTCCAAAACATGAGCGAAGGCTTATGGACAGAAATAGGCGAACGCGGTTCCATGCTGTCTGGCGGACAGCGGCAGCGACTGGCTATTGCCCGGTCTTTTTTAAAAAATCCGAAAATACTGATTCTTGATGAAGCAACATCGGCATTAGATTCGAAATCTGAACATTTAATTCAAGAGGCACTAAAAGAGCTGCTAAAAGGGCGGACCTCAATAATTATTGCGCATCGTTTGTCCACTGTTTTAAATGCTGACCGAATCGTGGTGCTCAATAATGGCAAAATTGAAGAAATCGGCAGCCATCAACAATTACTGGCACAGGGCGGCTTATATTCACAGCTTTATCATGAGCAATTTTTTCGTGTTGCCAGCGTTGCCGAAAATTGAAGAAGAAACAGCTTCTTCAATGGACCGTTTGAAAAATATTAAATAAATTTGCTAGCAGATTATTCTGAACTTATTTATTTTTCAGAGTGGCTCAAATACCAGTTAATACACGCAAATGCTGCCGTTGGGGCTCAGCTTAATTTTACCGCCTTCAGTCACTTTCAGCCCCTGCGTAGGAATTCCATTAGAGAAAAACCGCGTATCGGATGAGCTTCCATCAATTGTTATAGTGTTGCCATTGCAAATAAGACATACACCAGGCAGGAATTGGAGCCGAGCGCCTCCTTGAACCGTCAGGTTATTAGAATAAGTATCATTATAGATATAATGGTGTAAGGTACCGGCGCCGCCATAAGTGCTAAGCGTCCCAGTGTACCATTCGCTCAAGCCATTTCGTGGATAAATATAGCGAATCATATACTCATCATCCCACTCGCAGCGAAGATTCCAGCCGTTGTCAGTGTCACAATCGAACCAATCCAGATCGTACCAGGTATTCTGCTCGTCGCCATTCCAACCATAATTGGCATGAACTTTATATTGCCCGCTGCTGTCATCATAGCCATCAACAACGATGGCATGGTCGAAATCGTGATCATCTTCGTGATTGCAAATTCGATACAGCATCGGTCGATTGCGGTCAATTTCATAGATTATCCGTTCCCACCAGCCATCATAATCATGTTCGTCCCGGTCTTCGCAATCCAGCTCATTGCCTGAGGTGTCAAAATAAAAATCGTCCTCAAAGGCATCACGGGCATCATGATAAGCGGGGTCACACACATGAGCTGACGTTTGATCACATTTATATTCAATATCTCCCAGCACATCTCCAGCATCCCAACATAGTCCCGCCACGGCATCTATTTGCGCCTGGGTCCAGGGAATATTATTTTCATCATTATACCAATTAGCGTTTTGATCATAGTGAGCTTCATTCACCAGCATATTTTTCCAATCATATTCCCAATGGAAAAACGGCGGCCAGCAATAGTATCTCATGATTTGAGCCATGGCTAATGGTACACACCCGACTTTAGCATTATGACTAAAAGCTCCCGGACAATCCATAGCAGGGCAGGCATTATTAAACGGCGGACCCTGGCCCCATTTTGACTGTAGCAAGGGACCTTTGGCCCCGGCCGCTTTTGCTTGAATAGACTGCACATTCACTTTATTTGAGCGACTGCTCTCCGCTAAATACGTCCACGCCTGGCGATAGGAATTGGGCGTCGATTTGTACAATTCTTTTAAACTCGCCTCGTCAATGCCGCCATATCTTTTTATGAGAAATTGGTTCCGACTCTCCAGGACATCTTTAAGCAAATCGCACATCCCGATTTCATTCTCCGGATCGAGATTGCTCTCAGTTGAATAAGCCTTAATAGGTGCAAAATCCTTGATCAACGAAACAATGATATATCCGCGAGGATTAATTGACGCATAATAACCCAGCAACATATTCCCTCGTTTGAACTCTTTGAATTCGCTAATAACAGGATTTTTAGATCCAGCCCAATCGCCATCCCGCGCAACGATAAATCGAATCCAATTCTCGGCGACAATCCTTGCTTCATGCTGGGTTGCTGCCGATGCTTGGAGCATGAACGGGATAAGGCAGATGATTGATAGTGAAATTAAATTGCTTTTTATTTTTAACATTGAAAAAACTCCTTATTTATGGTGTGAACAATCTCAACGC
>CAZNDR010000222.1:0-7093 GCA_964571835.1 uncultured Cytophagia bacterium
TTTTAACATCCTAAAATTTCAATTGCTTATAAGAATATAATATCAATAATGCACGACATTGTGCTGGCTAAACTTAAACCTAATAATTTTTAGCTAATTTATGATCAAATCTGAAATATGATGAATCAATTGTTCTGCATTGATTCAATAATTCAAGAGGCAGGTTTTTAGATTAGCATGCTGCTGTATTTTCCTTCACTAATCGATGGTAGTCAAAAAATCCTGAGCAAAATGATCGCAAAATTGTATTATTATTAATGTCTACTGAAGTTCAGCAGTTTAGCCATTGATTCAAAGCCGCACTATTCGTATTGGATGAGTATTAAATTTGAAGCAAAGCATGCGATGGTTTGGTTGGTCAAATCGCGCAGGGTAGACGCCATCGATCAAACAACCTTTTGTTATACCTTCAAATGGAGTTTTGCTTATGAGAGAGAATTTTGAGAAAAGGCATTAGTCTCGTGTTTTCAATTTTAAGGATAAAAAATCTAAATCGGACAAAGTAACTAAAGCTTCGGCTTTTTTAAAAGTGGCCATCACAATTCGTTTGCCAAAATCATCAAACAGGCTGCCAGAACTATTGCTGCGGTCGTTTATCCAACATTCTAATTGGACTCGAGCTAAAGATAAATTCTCTCCTGTGGCGTTTTGAATGCAGCAATCTTCCTGTCAATGGAAATTAAATGTCATTCATCCGCTTGCCAGCACCTTTTCTATGTTGAGGTTCATGCCATAATGAAATGCATGGCTAATAGCTGTGTCGTTTCGTTCAATATCATAAATGACATTTTTCCAGCTTAAGACATTTAATAGCGCTAATTCTCCTTCACACTTCTCGGTTTGAACATGTACAAGTTCGCCGGCTTGAAAGTGAAGTACGCCGGTTTGATGACGATATTTGACGGTAATTATTCCATCAAATTTTTCCAGAATTTTGGTTCGAATTAAATGATTAATTGGCAAAGTCTTTTTTCTTCTTCCCAATAGCGAATAGCGGTCAATCAGAATAGCATTTATCGTCTTCTTTAATTCTACCATATCAAATGGTTTCTCAAAATAGTAAATCCCTAAATGATGATCTTCAAGATGCCTAATTTCGCTATTATCCAAAGAAGTCATAATGATGACTGGCACATCTGGAGTCTTTTTTTTAACAAAATTCAAAATAACCAATCCATCAACGTCGGGCATTTGGAGGTCGGTAATTACTAAATCAAATGAAAGCTGTTTTAAAATAGCTAACGCTTCTTCACCAGAATTAAGAGCATAAACTTGGTGATCTTGATATTGCCTCTGCAAATTTTTGGCAAGGCTCCAGGTCAGGCTCTCTTCATCATCGACAATTAGTATTCTTCTTTTGACTGAATTCATGTTAATTGCCTGCTTAAATTATTGAACCATTTTTAATGTGCTTTGCGCAAATAGCGTGCCAATTGGCTGTTTTATTTCATATTAACTATTTTTAATCAATTTAATTTCTGAAATATAATATGTTATGGTCCAATACAAAAAACTAACATTTAATAAGCTATTTCAAATTAATATAAAAGCAAAACGAAATATGACATAAATAAATCACTTGATTATTTACTTCGAGAAAATGGTGGATTTCTGGTCAGAGATTTATTGAATGATGAAGATGGGTGCTGATGCTTAAATTTGCAGAATGGTACAAATTGGTGAATGACAAGAAAAAGAGATTTCAATTGTGCTGAAAAGCCAAGCTGACTTATGCACGAGGGAAATGGTTATTGATCGTACTCAAAATGTGCTTTTTCTAATAACAAAAAGCCGGCACCTTTTGATCATAATTTTCTGACTACAATAGTTTAATATTATTTATATCGTTTGCTTGCCGGCTAAATATTAATTAATGCCATATTGCTTTAGCTTTTCTCTTAAAGTCGAACGCGATATTTGGAGCACTCTCGCGGCTTTAGATTTGTTACCATTGAATTTTTCAAGCATTTTGACGATATAATTTTTCTCTACTTCTTGCAGCGAGAAAATCTGATTAGGTGATTCCATTATGGGGGCGGCTGTAATTTTAGTTTCTTGGCTTGGTAGTGAGATATTTTGTAATTCAATTGCCAGATGTTCAACCTGAATTATCTCCTCCTGGCATAAAATACAAGCCCGCTCGATCACATTTTTCAGTTCACGAACATTTCCAGGCCAATGATATTCTTCCAGCAGCATTTCAGATTCATCAGAAAGGCCTTTTATTTTTTTCGAAAATTCCTTATTATTTTGATCGATGAATAATTTCGCAATGGGCACAATGTCTTCCACCCTCTCTTTTAAAGGTGGAATAATGATCTCTAGCACCTTGAGTCGGTAATACAAATCTTCCCGGAATTTACCCTCCTGCACGCCTTTCATTAAATCTTGATTAGTAGCGGCAATGATGCGCACATCAATTTTAATATCAGAGACACCGCCGATGCGTCGGAAACTCTGTGTCTCCAAGACACGCAGCAACTTAGGCTGCAAATTCGGATTCATGCTAGAAATTTCGTCCAGAAATATCGTGCCGCCATGGGCTAATTCAAAAACGCCCTTTTTCATGTTCTTGGCATCGGTGAAGGCTCCTTTTTCAAAGCCAAATAATTCACTTTCCATTAACGCCTCAGGAATGGCGCTGCAATTGATGGGAATCATCGCCTTATCAGCGCGCGAACTCCAATTATGTACTGCCATGGCGACCAGCTCTTTCCCGGTGCCGCTCTCGCCTTGTATGAGCACTGAGGTCTTTGGCGTGGCTGCGACCACTTTGATCAGGTCTTTCACCTTTTTCATTTTTGGACTGTTGCCAAAAATTGCCGTATCCGGATAACGTCTGCTGTCAAGTAGTTTCAAATGAGACACTTCACGTCTTAGCTTGGTATATTCCAAAGCCTTTTTTGCTACCACCCGCAATTCCTCATGATCAAATCCTTTCATGAGGTAATGGTGGGCGCCCAATCTCATCGCTTCCACTGCCGATTCGACCGTGCCATGGGCGGTCATCATTACCACGATTAAATCTGGATCTATCTCCAATGCTTGTTTTAATACTTCCATGCCATCCATTTTGGGAAGCCGAATATCTAAAAATACCAGATCAAAAATTTCTTCCCGCAATAAGGCAAGTGCTTCCTCTCCAGAGTTCGCTGTTTTGGTCTCGTAACCTACCTTGGACAAACATTTTGAATAGCCTAAAGTCAAATCTTCTTCATCATCCACAATTAAAATCCGTTCCTTCATAAGAAATTATTCCTCCGTAGGGAAAAGCAGTATAAATGATGTTCCCTTATTCAATTCACTTGCTACCCGAATTTCACCCTGGTGATCCTCGATAATGCGATAAACAATGGAAAGCCCTAAACCAGTACCCTGCGGTTTGGTGGTAAAGAAAGGATCGAAAATCACCTTTTTGTTTTCTGGTGATATACCAACTCCGGTGTCGGTTACGGTAACTTCAACATAAATCGATTCTTTTTTGGGACTGATAAAAGCCTTTTTTCGCCGGTCGCGTGGATAGATAGCAGTCTTGACTGTTTTTGCACTCAGAACAAACTGACCACCATCGTTCATAGCATCAAGAGAATTCAAATATAAATTAATAAAAACCTGTTGGATTTGATGAAAATCCACAAACACCTTAGGCAATTTTGGCGCAAAAAATTTAGCATATTCAATTTTCTTTTTTCGAAACCGATCCTCAAATAGCACATCAACTTCTTTGATGATATCCTGCAAATGCTGAGATTTGCGTACTGGAGGCTGAGGCTTGGCAAAGGAGAATAGCGACTTTAACAGCTCATCCAGACGATTCACCTGGCTGATGATTCTGGTCAAGTATTCTCGCCGCGAATCATTGGCATCCATTTCCTCCTCCATTGTCTGCGCCATTGTTT
The DNA here is from genome assembly GCA_964571835.1 of uncultured Cytophagia bacterium. GTDB lineage: Bacteria > Zhuqueibacterota > Zhuqueibacteria > Thermofontimicrobiales > Thermofontimicrobiaceae > CAZNDR01. The sequence goes on from CAZNDR010000222.1 coordinate 3,900, forward strand.
TGATGCCGGCAAGCGGATTTCTGACTTCATGAGCAATGCCCGAAGCTAACACACCCATCGAAGCCAAGCGGTCCATGCGCACGACTTCCATCTGCATTTGTTTGATTTGAGTAATATCTCGAAACGAAATGATCGTCCCTACTTTCAAATTATGGTTATCAATTCTTGAACAGACGCTGTAACCAATAAATATTTTTGAACCATCTTTGCGGCTTAATTCCATTTCCCGGTCAAGCGGCGATTGAAGATTGGTATCATTCGTTTGCAGCAGCCGCTTACAAGCCTTTTCAGGAAAAATTTCATCCAAATATTTTCCAAGCACTTCAGTCTGCTTATAACCTAAAATCTCCTCAGCGCTAATATTAAACGAGGTAATTTTCTTTTCCAGATTCAAGGTGATCAGTCCGGAGCCAATACTTTGAATTATGCTCTCATTAAAATTCTTAAGATCAATTATTTGTTGCTCCAGTTTTTTCCTTTGGGTGATATCTCGGCTGATCCCGACCACTCCCACGACCTCTCCCTTTTCGTAAATCGGATTGATGTTCATTGAAATATAAATCGAAACACCTGATTGGCAAATCAAGCGAATCTCAAAAATTCGCGCCTTGCCTTTTAGAGTGTATTTAAAGTTGGTGCGCGCTTCGACACGATCTTCCAGTGCTACCAAATCAAAAAAACTTTTGCCAATCCAATCCTCTCGGGAAAATCCAGTCAGAGAACTCAATTGGCGGTTGATAAAAAGAAAATCGCCATTCAGATCTAACGTGTAAATTAAGTCATTGGCATTTTCGATCAAATCCTGATACTTGTATTCGCTGCGAAGAATCTCTTGTTCAAGCTCTTTATTTTTTTGTCTGACCTTTTGTAAGCTAAAGACATTTTCAATCACATTAACCAGCTCGCGCTGCCCAAATGGTTTGACAAGAAAAGAAGAAAGCCCCATCTCAAACAACCTAGTTCGGTCGATTTCCAGTTCACTTTTGGCCGTCAACATGATCACGGGTGTGTCCGATACATGCTGAAATTTTTGTTCAGTTGTTAATTTTTGATAGACCTGTATGCCATTCATTTCAGGCATGACATAGTCTAGCAAAACTAAATCTGGTTGGTATTTTAAAATAAAAGCTAATCCTTGTTGTCCGGAAGAGGAAGAAATATAATTGTAACCGGCGCTAACAATAATTTTGCGACCAATTTCAACCATATCAGGGTCATCATCAATCAGCAAAATGGTTTTTTTCGCAGCTGCTTCGATCGAAGTGAACGAAGTCATGATTTGGCTGTTTTGGTAACTATGATCCCCGATAAGATTTTTTAAATCATTAGCGTTTTTTACATCTTTAGCTACCAGTTTCATGTCTTGTTCGATGGTTAGCGGCATAAAAATCCTATGACTGAACGCCAATAATTTTTTTGTCTATACTAAAACTGAAGCTCACTGCAAAAAGTTTCGTTCATCACTGTTAAAGCAAGTGGAATTTCAGAGGAGGCATCACCATTAAACTGTTTGGTCAGGCAAGAGTAATTATCAGGAAAATTGGTTTTTTAGCAAATGCAAAAATACTTTTTCTATGTGGAACATCGCCAGACGAATAATCTGTTGAGCCGTCAAGATATGAATTCAATCCATTTTAAAATGATTTTTCGCTGTTTATTCGATAATCAAATCGGCTAATGCTGGTTCAACTGCAGCTTCATCTTGTTGGTTATTATTTTTGGGAAGCACTAAAGTGAAGGTCGAGCCTTTGTCTAATTCACTGTCGACACGAATAGTGCCGCCATGGTGCTCCATGATTTCCTTGACCAATGACAGTCCCAATCCTGATCCTGGGACATCTTGGATTTTTTCATTGTCTTTAACCCGGTAAAATTTATTGAAAATCTTATCGAGAGAATTTTTCGCAATGCCAAATCCTTGGTCAACGACTTTGATGATTTGCTCTTGGGCACGATCTTCCACCTCAATGCGGATTTTTGTGCCAGCTGGACTGTATTTCACCGCGTTGGAGAAAAGATTTAACATCACTTCACCCATCATTTCCCTATCAGCATAAACCTCGGAAATATTTTCCGCCACATTAATTTCCACCTGAATCTGCTTTGATTCAGCCAAGTACATGTTCATGCCAACAGTACTTCTGATCACATCCAACATGTTCAATGAAGTTTTTTGCATCTGGCTCTTGCCGGATTCGATGCGTGAAATATCCAAAAATTTATTTATCAAGTCACTGAGTCGTTTGGATTCCTCTAAAATAATACGAGCATATTCGTTCGCCTGAGATTGGCTGATTTCTTCATCAAGCAGGAGCTCGCTAAAACCAGCAATTGAGGTGAGTGGAGAGCGCAACTCATGAGCGACCAGTGAAACAAGTTCTGTTTTCATTCGGTCGATCTCTTTTTCCTTGGTCAAATCTCGCAGCGCTGTAGCCACGCCAAGCATTTTATTTTGATCGCCAACGACCCTGGTGGCAATCGCCTGCAATACTATTTCCTTGCTACTTTTCGGCGGTTTTATTTTAATCTCAACCTTTGAGTCTTCAGTGTAGTCGCCCTTTTTAACATTATTGATCAGATCTATTAGCACCTTTTCGCCAATAATTTCATCAATTTTTTGTCCTGAATATCCATTAAGCCTATTTTCGAACCATTTCTTGGCTGCTGAATTCAGCAATTCGATGTTATTAGCATTATCGGTCACAATAACACCATCGCCAATATTCTTCAAAATAGCTTGTATCTTTTCTCTTTCGAATAACTTTTCGCTCACGCCCTTCTTTTTTATTTCGTGATGCTCTTTAGTCAAAATATTAAACAGCTTTCCCAGCTTGCCAAGTTCATCATCAACGTCCACAGGAATACGATGTTCGAACTTGCCGCCAGCAATTTTCCGGGCAAATTCATTATACTTTACCAGTCGATTATAAATAGGTTTAGCGATAACAGAAGTGGCAATGAGAGCAAGAACGACTGTCAACAAAAAAAGCAATACCATAAATGTTGCTGGCGAGGTCGATTCGTCCATTTGGCCATTTTTGGCAACAGAGAGCAGTAAGACAGAAAGCGGAATTAATGAGATCGCTAAAATAATAAAAAATGATTTTATATAAAACGATTTCCTTATTTCCATCTCTTTCCCTACTTTACAAATTTAATATTTTTTTTTCTTTGATCACATGTCGCAATTTGAC
>CAZNDR010000223.1:0-7084 GCA_964571835.1 uncultured Cytophagia bacterium
TTTTATGACCATTGTCAACGGAGAAATTGTCGTGCGAGAAGGCAGGATGGTCAAAGTCGAGGAAGAAGAAATTATTCGACATGGAAATAGAATTAGTTATGAATTATTAAAAAAATGATTTTGCATGAGTCATGAAACGATCTTCGTGAGACGTAATGTGCAAAGCGTGAACCTAAGAATTATGTTAATTCTCACTTTTGGTAACTGGCTATGGAAAATTGAGCATGGAATGGATTCCGTTATTAGTTGCCTTTATTGCGGGAGGCGGATTAGGCTTGTTGGCTGCATTCATATTGCGCCTCGTTCAAGCTAAAACGGCTAAAGAGTTAGCCGAAGAATTGTATCGCGAAAATGAATACCGACACCAGCAAAACCTTGATTTAATTTTGGAAAATCTAAAAGCGAATTTTGGCAATCTGTCGTTGACAGCTTTGTCGAAATCAACTGAAGAATTTCTTAAATTAGCAAAATCGCGTTTAGACTCGGAAAGAGAAATCAGCGCGCAAGAGCTGGAAACAAAGAAAAGTTTGATCGACCAGCAATTATCGCGCATGACTGAAGAGTTACAGAGTGTCTCCAAATTGATGACAGAATTGGAAAAAGATCGCGTCGAAAAATACAGCGCCTTGGCCAGCCATTTGAAAACAGCCGGCGAGCAGACCACTGCCTTGATGCAGACTACGAATCTGCTGAAAGAGGCGTTGGCGAGCTCCAAAGTTCGAGGCCAATGGGGCGAACGCATGGCTGAGGATGTGCTCCGTCTGGCAGGCTTTATTGAAAAAATCAATTATTTAAAACAGAAAACAATCGCCGCTTCCGGTGCCCGACCTGATTTCACTTTTCTTTTGCCTCGAGACCTCAAACTTAATATGGATGTCGAATTCCCGCTTGATAATTACATGAAATTTTTGGCAGCTTCGTCGGCTATTGAGAAAGAGAAATTTCAACGAGACTTTTTGAAAGATGTCAAGTCCAAGATAAGAGAAGTCACGACCCGGGAGTACATCAATCCAGAGCAAAATACGGTGGATTACGTACTGCTATTTATTCCCAATGAACAAATTTACGCCTTTATTCATGAGCAGGATTACTCCATATTAGACGAAGGGATCAAAAACCGGGTGATTTTTTGTTCGCCAATGACGCTATTCGCCATCTTATCTGTCATCCGCCAGGCGATCGACAATTTTGCATTGGAAAGAACCTCTAATGAAATCTTGTCGCTATTTGGCATTTTTAAAAAGCAGTGGAATGAGTTTGTTAAAAGGTTTGATCTACTTGGTAGACGGATTGAGGAGGTGCAAAAAGAGTACGAAACAATCGTTTCCACGCGGCGCCGCCAATTGGAAAAACCTTTAGAGAGAATTGATTCATTACGGGAACAGCGCGGTTTGCTTGCTTCAGCGGATGAAAATAAAAAAATGAATCCCCCGACTGAATCGGAGGATTCAAGAGAGGACATGAACTAAAGATAAAGTTACCTAAACATCAACAGAGAAATTTTGAGATTGATCTGGCATGATTTGCATTTTTGAAAATATTCATTCACCTCAAATTATTTCTGAGCTAATTTAACAGTCTGCATTTCTTGCACGATCGCTGCTGCTACCCGTCTGACTGTTTTATTTTTATCAGATTTAGCAACCTGTATCAGCCCGGGAAGCGCTTTTTTGTCGCCAATATCATATAGTGCTTTAGCAGCGATTATCCGGCAACCGCATCGCTTCTCCGACTTCAACATTTTCAACAACGGCTCGACAGCAGCCACAACCTTTCTTTCTCCAAGCAATTGAGCCGCGCTCGTTCTTATGCCCACATTTTCATCTTTCAAGGCATTAAGCAAATATTGATCATAATCGGTCACTTCAGTGGCAAAGCCAGTAAAACTCAATAACAAAGTCGATACAATTACCACTGTTAGCATCAGGGTAAGTTTTTTCATCACAGCACCTCCATTATTAATGTCATCAAATTTTGCTATCATTATTTACGCAACCTTTGTGCCATAAATTTAGGAGTTTTTCCCTCTCGGACCATGCTTCTTAATACATTAATTACTTGGCAATTAAACCAAACCGAAATTCGTTCTGCAATTTTTTGATCATCTTTCAAAAATTGTGAATTGGCACATTTTCCCCAGCAGCGGTACGAATAGTACCAGCCAACATAACTCTTTCAAGTAAAGAGCAATTAATTTTATTTAATACTGAGTGATTCGTGAAGTTAGCTTTGACGAACAAAAGGCGATCAGTTCAGATTATACTTTTGCAGTTTTTCCCGAAGGGTTTTGCGGGCAATGCCAAGGATACGAGCGGCTTCAGATTTATTGCCGGAAACTTGCTGCATGACTTTTTTAATGTGCCCCTTCTCTAACAATTCCAACGAGCCCTGTGAATTACTCAAGGCTGGTTCGCGAAGCACAGCATTCATTGACGGGATAAAATCAATGGACAGCGAATCGCCATATTCCATGATGACTGCTCGTTCGATGATATTCTGGAGTTCCCGGACATTACCGGGGAAGTCATAAGCCAGCAGTTTTTCCATCGATGATCTTTTAATATATTTAATATTCTTATCATAAAATGAATTGTATTTATCAAAAAAATATTTTGCCAGTTCCGGAAGATCTTCTTTGTGATCTCTTAAGGGAGGAATAATGATCTGGACGACATTTATGCGATAATATAAATCTTCACGAAAACTGCCTGCTGCAATGGCTTGATAAATATTTTTGTTGGTTGCGGCAATAATGCGGACATTTGATCTGAGCGTGGTATTGCCTCCAGTACGATGAAACGTGCCATCCTGCAAAACCCGCAATAGTTTTGCCTGCGTCGCCAAGCTCATGTCACCGATTTCATCCAAAAAAAGCGTGCCGCCATCAGCGTATTCGAATTTGCCGACTTTTTGTTTGTGAGCTCCAGTAAAGGCCCCTTTTTCATGACCAAATAATTCGCTTTCGACCAGGTTTTCCGGCAGCGCCGCACAATTCATAGCGACAAAAGGTCTGTCCTGGCGGCAGCTTTGCTGGTGAATCATCCTGGCGACCAAATCTTTTCCTGTGCCGCTTTCACCAGTGAGCAAAATAGTAACATCCTTTTCTGCGACTCGGTTTACCATATCATGGATTTGCTGGATGCAAGGCGAAGAACCGATCATCTTGACTTCTTCGACCCGTCGTTTTATCTGCAGATTCTTTATGGAATGAATGCCATTTTTTGTATTACCGTTTTTCTGCTGCTGCAAATATAATTCTTTGCAGACGACATATTTTTCTATGGCAAAATTAGCGATATTGACAATGACCCTCAAGACGTCAATATCTTCTTCAGAATATTCGGTACCTTGTGATTTTTTTCCGATGTTCAAAATGCTGATCACATTTCTTTTGGCGAATAAAGGGATACGAAGTTCACAGTTGAAATAGGTGCTCTCAGCACTGTCAAATAAAATTAAAAACTTATTTTTCCCATCTTCTGTCAACGCAAAAACTTCGCCCTCTTCGTACAACCAGCTCGTCACATTTTCTGCTAATTCAATCCGCGGTTGACAATAGTTATTGGCTTCAAAGCCGCGGACTTTCATATTAAGCAGCTTTCGGTTATCAGCGGAAAAAGTGAGAATTGAAAGTTGATCACAGCCAATTATCTCCACAATGCCATCAGCGATACAATTGTACAATTTTTCTTGATCATCTATTACCAACAAATTTTCGCTAAATCGAGCCAGGGCATTATATTTATGCCTATTCAAATCAGCATTTTTCATACTTCATACATACCTAATTCGTTTTAAAAAGTTGCACAGAATTCATTTCAATTTCAAGAAAAAATATAGTCGGGAAGCAAATTAGCAATGGCTAAAATGACCTAAAATTAAAAATGGCCAAAATACGACAGAAACAAAGCCATTTATAGTTTATTGGCAACAAAAGCATGGACTATAAATTCGCTGGCATTGTTTGGCATTTATTATAGCAGCGATTTTTTTTCAATGGCTGGAAAAAAATTAAAAAGAGGTTGATTTTAATTTAATTTTGCCTTAAGTTATGCCAATTTTATTTTCAGCACTTGTTAGCCTTAACTGATTATTACCCCACTAAAACTGAGAAATATCTGTGAGCCAAAACTATTTCTTTGCTTTAGCCGGCAACATTGGCGTTGGCAAAACTACCTGGACGACACTGCTGAGCGAAAAATTTGGTTGGAGACCTTACTACGAAAAAGTAGCTGAAAATCCTTATTTGCCAGATTTTTATCAAGACATGCAGCGCTGGAGTTTTCACTCACAAATATTTTTTCTCACTCAACGCTTTAAAGCCCACCAGGAAATTGAGCGGATAACCTCGACCTGCATTCAGGATCGTACCATTTACGAAGATGGAGAAATCTTCGCCAGCAATTTGTTCAATCAGAAAGTCATTTCGGAGAAAGATTATCTAAACTACCAAGACCTCTATCAGACTATCATCGCCTCACTGCGCTTTCCTGATTTGATCATTTACCTTCGCGCTTCCATCTGGACCTTGATCAGCCGAATCAGAAAAAGAGGCAGAGATTATGAGCGTTCCATCAATAAAGAATACTTGGCCCAACTCAATGCTCGATATGAAGACTGGGTAACCTCCTATGCCAAACAACATCGTGTTCTTATTGTCGATACTGATAATTTTGACCTCGAAAAAGACACCTCTCGCTTGAATGAAATTATCAAAAAAATCGGCCTGTACCAAACACAAATGGAGCTATTTCCCAACATAAACGAGATTTGAATGCTATCAATCACACTTCTTGAGAGACAGGCGCTTTTGCCTGCCTAACCTCGGACAACTCGTGCTTTCCGGTAAATCGTAAAATGACCAATTCATGTAACAGTAAAAAAATCAGACAAGTTATTGCTATGTTTGTTATTTGATTGGTCACTTTTTTTCAATGGCGACCGAAGTCTTGCTCGCGCTTGTTTAGGGAAAGAAAGTTCGATATTCATGGTTAGCGGCGCAAGCGACCGCAAAAAATCAGCATTGATAAGGCACCAATCGTTCGGCTCATTGGAGTCAAAACTAATTTTTACAATGCTGTTTTCATCAAGTCGAGAAATTTTATTTTCCAGATAATCTCTTGCTAATCGTTTTTTAATTATTTTGTCTTCAACAGTGATGACCACCATCGGACGAGTTGGCAATTCGATAAAATTCCAGTTAATTTTAATTGCGCCATTGAGTCTTGACTGTTCAATCTCAAGCACAAAATAGCCTTTTTTCTCTTCCCGTTCGGCAAACGACGTCCGTTCAATCGCACCGGCATAAAGTATCGGCGCCGGGAAATGTTTGCCATCCAGCCCGGCTTCAAGCACCTGGCAGCGATGAATATGTCCAGCTAAAATCGCATGGAATGAATGAGGGATATCTTTTCCTTGAATCACGTCCTCACCAGTTTTAAAAGTATAATTTTGAATGCCAACTTGAGCACCTTCAACAATTTGATGAAAACAAAGCAATCGAACGTCAGCATCTTGATTGGCAAAATTAGTTTTTTCAATAGTATTCTTAAATTGCCATCGAATGCCATTTCTGATAAACGGAAAGCCTGCCAACGCCAGCTTGATCCCATTGATGGTAAGAAAATATGTTTTTGGTTTTTCATAAATATGAATGAGCGGATGAGTATCAAAAATCGAAGTCGGAATCCACGAACGTTCATGATTGCCCGGAATAATAAAAATGGGGAGGTTATTTTGAGCAACTTTGTGCAGTGGCTGAAAGGCTTTGCTGACGATATTCGGATGCACACGGCTGCGGAAAAACATGTCGCCGCCGTGGATCACTAAATCAACTTCCTTCTTTAGCGCTGGCTGAAGCGCCAGCTCATAATTGTTGAAAAAGTCATAGCCTCGCCTCCGTCGTTCGAGGCGCGGCTTGAGCGGCATATCAAAACCAAGATGCGTGTCAGCTAAAAATAGAATTTTTGCTTTTTTAGTCATGCCGTTAGCAGAGAGCACTTATTATCGATCAGCAGTTTCTGAAGCAATCAACATGATCTTTCCGCTCATATCAGAAATTACCACCCTATTGGAATCGATGGGCGTTACGGAATTTATCAATGCCACACTAGCGCGATATTTCCATTTTACTTTTCCGGTTTCCGGTTCAATGGCATAAACAAAGCCTCTTTGTGTTCCAAAGAACAACATGCCATTTTTTTCTACTAGCCTAATTGGATTGATGTCATAGCCAAAAGAATTGTCCACCATCCATTTATATTTCGTTCGCGAGCCGACCGAAGAAACGGCAATGAGCGTATCAGTCATACATTTGGCATAAATGGTATTTCCATCTTCAGAAATGCCGATTGCTTCGCGGACTTTAAAACGATTTGTTCGCCACACGGTTCTTCCTGTCGTCGCCTCGATGGCAGTTAAATAGCGATCTGGCGCGGCAACAAAGACTTTATTATGAGCTGCAACTGGATTGCATGCTGCTGGTGAAAATAATTTTCTAACATTCCCGTTCGACCACTTCCACACTGGCTCGCCATTAGCTAAGTGCAAAGCGTATAAAAAAGTATCCCAGGCGCCAAAGATAATTTTATCCTGGTAGATGAGCGGTTTGGTTTCTACAAAATCGTCAACATGACTAAATTCCCAGAGCAGTTGCCCAGCGCTCATACTAATGGCGCGGAACTTGCCATCACTGCCGCCGACATAAACAATGCCTCGGCAAATTTTGGGTGCTGCAACCACTGGGGCTTGCGTTTGGTATTTCCACCACATTTGACCATTTTTGACAGCTAAACAATAAATATTTTTATCAGTGGAAGAAAAAACTACTTTTTCATCGGAAATGTCTGGCGCTGCGAAGACAGCGCCGCCGGCTTGAAAAAACCATAATTCGCTTCCCGTTGTTAGCGAAAGGCAGTAAACTTTTCCGCTGCTGTTACCGATGACGACCAAATTTTCCCACACAGCCGGAGCGGAGGTAGTAAGATAGTCCGTCTCATAACTCCATTTTAATTTGATGTTGGGGTACTTCTCATTGATAGAAAAATCAGGACGTCGGTACATCGTCGTATCCAGCGTATAATTT
>CAZNDR010000224.1:0-7068 GCA_964571835.1 uncultured Cytophagia bacterium
GATCACATACGGCGCAAATACATGGCCGCTATCCCAACTATTAATATTAATATAAAAGCACGGTTCATGGGTTTCCCAGTTTACAAAATTTTTCGTTGTAGCGTGTCCGAACCATAATTCATTTCCCGGCAAGCAGCAGGATACGCCAGGCGTGCCGGCAATGTGAAACAGATGAAATTCGTCCCCCTTCTTGATCAAACAAAAATCTTTGAGATAAAATCCTTTCGGTGCATACCCATTTTTCAGCCAGTCTTCTTGATGGATGCGTTGTTTTTCAACCGCTTCAGTATAGCACAAATAATCAAGATTCTTAATTTTCAATTTCATCAACTGCTCTCGGCAATTTTTTTTTAACCTGACTGGCGCGATCCAATATTTCTTCCCGAGAAACGCCAGCGGCTTGATACATGGCAAAGACATTCTCTATTGGAGTTTCCGGGGGCACGGTGTGCGAAGCAGCTAAAATATAACCGCCGCCATCGCCAAACATGCCCTCGAGCAATCTTGAGGTTTGGCGATAAACTTCAGCGGCTGAACCCTTGGGAAGTAAATGGTGTGTATCCACACCGCCCATAAAAGTGAGCTCGTTGCCAAATTCTCTTTTTAATTCAAGAGGATCCATGCCCGGACAATTGCTCTGGACCGGGTTGAGCACATCCAAGCCAATTTCGATCAAATCCGGAATGATGGGACGAATGGCACCGCACGAATGATAAGCCACCCATAAATTTCGCTTTTTCCCAACCTGAAAAATTTTTGCCAAGTGCGGTTTGATTTTCTGGCGCCAGCATGATGGGCTCATGATCAAACTTTTCTGACCGCCAACATCATCGCCAGTCCAAAACCAATCCAGGGCGAAACGATCGCAAGCAGCTTCACCGATATTAATGGAAAATTCTGCCGCTTTGCCCATCAACGCCTGTGCTGCTCGAGAGTCAGAGACCAGATCATAAATCGCATTCTCCATTCCCCGGATGCGGCACAGCATTTCAAACAGGCAGGGCGAGATATCACAACCAATAAAGTAATCCTTTGACAACGGCAGCACGTTATCCATATTTTTCAAAAGTGCCTCGATTTTGTCGACAGGAAAACCATATTTTTGTATTTCATCCTCAGCCGCTTGGCGCAGCGGCGACTTTTTGATTTGATTGAACGGTCCGATTTTTATCCACTCGATGCCCCAGTCATCAAGATGGGTTTCGCCTTCTTTTTCGTGCACAATTCCCTCCATGGCAAAATTATTTCCCACCCACGTCTGTCGAATGTCATCGCCTAAAACTTCATTCAGGTAAGCCGCAGGGATGTTCAACAGGTGACTTAACCGTTTTGCCATCTCAGGATGAAACCACATAAAAATGGGCACACGATCGACCGGCTGTCTGGCTAATGCAGACTGGACACGTTGTTTTGCTGTCAAAATAAAAAGAGCCTCCGGAAAGTAACCTACAACTCAATCGCCGCCTCGGCCATGGCTTGAATATTTTCTGGCGGCACATTGGGCAAAATAGCTTCGTGGCTGGGACTCACAATTAGATTTGGTCCCAGAATGTTTTTAATTCGCCTGACTTCTTCTTTCACTTCTGCCGGTGAAGCATGGACTAATACGACTTGAGTATCGACACCGCCCAAAAATGAAATTTTGCCTTTGAAATGAGCAGCTAAGGTCTCGGCATCCATTTTGCAGGCTTTGGCTTGCAGCGGGTGTAAACAGTCCACGTCAGCCTCTACCAGACGGTCAATGACTTTGAAAATAGCGCCGCAAGAATGCAAAATGACCTGATAGCCATGGGCATGCCCCTGCTCAGTAAATTTTTTAAACCAGGGCATAATGAATTCATCAAACTGTGTTGGACCGCAAATCAAATCCAATTGCGTGCCGAAATCATTGCCAAAGAAAAATCCATCCATCAAATCGCCTGCCTGAGCATAGAACCGCTCATTCGCTTCATAGTAAAATTGACACACTTTGTCGGTTACGGCATGGACAACTTCAGGATGGGTGTACATTTTTACCATGTAGCTTTCCATCCCGAATAGATCCATGACGTTATGATAAAAGCACGTCCAGAAACCGCTGGCGCGATAGACATCGCCGGCCTTTTTTAATCGGAACAAGCATTCATCAAAATTCAAATAATCCGGATTGGGCCAGGGATATTTTTCGACCTCTTCGGGATCTTCACAATTGGCAAACGGCCCGGCTTGTCCGTGCATTTTTTTATCCAGCCCGGCATCAAACATGCCATAGCCCTCGGGATCTTGATAAGCAGTCGACATAAATTGGGGACAAATCCACCTGAAATCATCGTTCAATTTTTGTCGAATTTCTTCTTCTGAGTTAGTGCCAAAATATTTATAGATATGGGGCCAGCTATCGCTATGTGGATTGCCCAACCAAAAACCACAACGATCCGGCTTGCTACCAGCGATGATCGTTTTAATTCGTTCCCGGTGATTCATAAAATTTTCCCTCATTTTTCCAAAAATTTTTCTTTGAAAGTTGGCTGCTCACCTGCCATTTTCAAAAAGATATCTAGGGGAACAAGTTCAAATTCAGAGTTCAATTTGCCGATGATGCTTTTCACCCGTTGAACATTGCTGTATTCGCGAACATGGACGAGCAAAAAATAGGGCCGCTTGGCATTGATTGCCGCTAACTCGTGCAAATCTGCCACCGCATCCTCTTCAGTCCGAGTGGGTGAGAGATAATAGTCATAAGAAATCAGCGGGCGTCTGTTTTTGCAGGTGAAAGTAAAAGCCGGCGCATAACCATTGACAAAGCCAATGGCGTCAGGCATTCCTTTATAATAAGCATCAACCACCTCCCTGGTTAATTCGGTATTCCCTTCCACAGTGGCGCCATCCGAATAATCCATAATTTCAAATACATTCAAATCCAGCAATTTCATCATCTCATTGGCTTGCTTTATCACTGCCGGCAATTTATCAGGAGGCACAGCTTTCGGATACATGTAACCAGCCGCGGACAGCGCACCGATAAAAAAATCATTGGGCGAAGCCATAGTATAAAAATATTCCAACATGGCCGGCGCCAGCCAGGAATAATTCATAATCACTTCCCAAGCATAGGGAATCTCGCCACGACCTGGCTCCTGCCAAGCGCCAAGTCCCAATCCGTCAGTCTGGATGCAGGTGAGGTACACCTTCTTTTCTGGCTGATAATTTTTGCCAGGAATCAGATGGTGCTTATTTTTATAAACAAAGCCTGGCGTTGCGGGCACCTGACTGCTAAAACTTAAATTGGGAATGGTGTGCAATCCTTCAACTCGCAGGCCATAGCTTGAGCATAACTTCACATGATCGCGCTCTTTGTCTTTCTTATAGGAATGCCAACCCATCACCATAGAAAAGGGATGTTGCTGACTCAACATTTTTTTAGCTAATTGGTATTCTGCCACATCTTCTGGTTTCGTTGAGCAATCATTAAAAAATGCCTTTTGATAAATTCCCCAGTCTGCCACGCCGGGCTTCATCACGTCGCCGTGCTCGCCTCCCAGCCAGATAATAAAATCGCGACTGCACCGATCCCAATACTTATCGTATGCCCACTGATAAATTTCTGCGTCAGTTTTGCCGACAAAAGTGCCACGAAAATCCTCAATTTTTTTCAGACCATATTTTTCCATCAGCGGAATCATCTCTTCTGAAACAACAACTGCCTGTTCTAAGCCGCACACCGTAAACGCCACAATCAGCGAAGTTCGGACTGACTTGTCCCAAACTACGTAGCCTTTGACGCGATCCAGAAGCGTCTTTAAAGCCTGTTCGACTGTGGTCAATTGAGTGAACGTGTAATTACGCTTATCTTTATAATAGTCAAATACCGACTCGGTGTATTTGAAATCCCAACCTTTGTGATAAATAAAGTATAAAGTTGAACTTCTCAAATTAGCCACGCCCTGCAGCGTAATTAAGAAAGCGTTTTCATCCAGCTTGCCGCTGATGGTCCAATTGTCCTCCAGCTTCATAAAATAAGCGTTTTTTAAACCGTCTTTCTTTAATACATACTTGATCGGCGGGCCATCTTTTCTGCTTGATCTAACAAGCGTGTAGATAATGGTTTCTTTATCTTCCGAAATTTCCAAGCAATGCTGATGAACTACCGGCGAAGCGCCCTGCGAACTAAGGACATCGTAATTTTCCTCAAGCGTTAGTAGCCTGCCATTTTTCGCCCAGTTCGCCTTAATTTCTCTTTCTTTTCCCACTGGCACGGACAAGCCCATAAAAACGTTGGTAGCGAACACCCGATTAGCAAAAGGTATTTTGTTAGCACTGCCGTCTGTCAATAAAAAAAGTGTATCCGAATAGCTGCGGCTGGTTCCCCATTTTTGAATTAGCTGTAATCGTGAGCCATGTTTTTGGAATTCAAGTGATAGCGTTCCGTACAAAGCTATTTCACTGCTTTTTTCCGGAATCAAATTCCATTGGCCATAAAAAGCTTCACTGCCCTGACCCAGTGCTGACTGAGATATTAGTACAATAGCCAAAATGCCAAACAATCGCTTGATGGTATTCATAAATGCAACCTCCACATAAAAGAAACTTTCTATTGCCTAATTTCTAATTCCTATTTTTTTCTGATTCCCAAATCACTCATAAAAAGTCTTGATCTGAGAACTGATTTTCAGAAATTCATGACACATTGTATCGATCGCCTCTGGACGATGTCCGGCGCCGACCGGATCTGAATACCATTTGGGGATGAAACCTCCGTTAGCTCGACCTAACAGTTTCGCCATTTTTCGGCAGTAAGCTCGAATCTCTTCCATCGATCCATGCACCATCGTCTGCTGAATATCGACCGGATTGTAAAAAGTGATACGTCCGCCAAAGCGCTCGCCCAACAATTCCAAACCCATGTTCTCCTGCTGATCCATCTGAATTACGTCTAAGCCAATTTCAATAAGGTCATCGAGAATATCAATAATGTAGCCGCAGCTGTGGAGAAACATTAACAGACCCGCCTCATGCGCTGCGGCGAAAACCTTTTTATATTTTGGCTTCCAGATTTCTCGCCATTTCGGCGGTGAAATCATCAACCGATTTTGCAATCCCCAATCATCAGCAAAAATGTAACCATCGGCGCCGGCAGCAGCATAACGCTCGATGGCGTAATAATTCATGTTTACCAACATATCAATTAACTTGCCAAGCTGAACCGGAGCCTCATAAATATCAGCCCAGGTGTTTTCCAAACCACGTACAAAATGAACTCTTTCGTACAAGGAAATGCCACAACCGAGTATAAATTTATCACCGGCTTTTTCTCGAATAGAGTTAATATCTTTCCATCTCTTGGGATCTTTAATATCGGGTATCTTTAATTTATCAAAATCCGACCAGTTTTTCAATGGAAAATCTTTCACTTCTCCGAGATTGCTGACGCCTATATTTTGCCACAGCGCACCCCATTCGTCTCTTTGATTGTGCGGGCGCAGTTCCGGCGATGGCGTCATATCGACATACAAAAAGTCATTACCAAATCTCTCTGGGAAATCGATTGGCAATCTATCTGCCCCTTGAAATTTTACTGTGCGGATTACAATTTCTCTGCTGATCACCGCTATTCGTTCCTTAAACAATCGTTATTGGCTACTCAAAAAGCTATTATAAGAGGGAATTGTTGATCACAGCATTTCATAACTGGCAATTATATTTCAATTTTTTATCTGCCCATCTTTTTATGCTTCATCGCTGATTTGACCATTCTGCCGAATGCTTTATCCCGCCGACGCTTCTCCACGTATGATCGTTCATAATACTCAGATTCTTTTCTCAGACGAATGAAATTAAAATAGCGATCTTCATCCAATACTCTTTGTTCAATCGCCTGCCGAACAGCACAGCCAGGCTCATTGATATGGCGGCAATTTTTAAAGCGACAATTTTCAGCCAACATTTCAATTTCGCTGAACGTCTGCATAATGCCTTCGTCAATAGCGAAATTCCCCAACTCCCGCAAGCCGGGAGAATCGACCATCATGGCGCCATTCTCTAAAACAATGAGCTGGCGCCGTGTGGTCGTATGCCTGCCCCGGCTATCGCTTTCTCGAACTTCATTAACAGGAAATTTATCGTCGTTCAATAATCTGTTCAACAAGGTCGTCTTGCCCACGCCCGATGAGCCAAGCAAACAATAGGTTTTTCCGCGTTGCAGCAAATTACGGATATTTTCCAATCCCTCGCCGGTCAACGCACTAAAAGCCAATGCTGGGCAATTGTCAAATCGCGCTCGAACTTCGGCAATGATATTTCTCAATTCTTCAGCCGCCAGCAAATCGCTTTTGTTCAGCAATAGCACTGGCTCAATGTTGCCATCCTTGGCCATCACCACATAACGCTCAAAGCGACGCAAATTATGATTTTGATCGAGCGACTGCATGATAAAAGCAGTATCGACATTAGCCGCGAGGAGCTGAAAGTCAACGGTCCTGCCGCTGGCTTTTCGTTTCAAAAGCGATTTGCGCGGCAGCACCTGGTAAATAATACCCAGCGAGCCCTCATCAAAATAGTTGACCAACACCCAATCACCAACTGTAGGCAGATCTGCATTTGTCTGGGCGCCATAAAGCAGTTTGCCGGTAACTTCTGCCAGCAGTTCTTTCTCTTCATTCCGAATCAAAAAATTATCGCGGTTGACAGCAGCTACACGAGCGATTCCAGCCTCAGTAGAAATTTCAATCTCCGAATTTTTAATGAACCAATCACTGAATCCCAGATCGTTTATATTCATTTGTTTTACCAGTTTTTATTGTCACCCGATTCGCGATGCTGACTTTCTCAGTGACGTAAATAATCAAACGGCTTTCCAAAATCTAGATTGGAAGTGAATAAATTACTGAAATGTTGTTTGCTGAGACAGCACCGATAAACGACTTCATCGAATCAAAATCGCCGCTGCCTTGTATGGCTGCGATTTCGTAAAGCGGCAATTCCGATTCGATAAATCGCTATCGCTCAGTCATGACCAAAGATTAGCTAAATTTTTGCTCATCTGTTGAAGGAAAAATCAAATGTTTTTGCTTATTGTATTCGACAGCGGTT
>CAZNDR010000225.1:0-7067 GCA_964571835.1 uncultured Cytophagia bacterium
TTAATATTATTTCTTTATACATTTTGTCTCCTTTAAATATGCCACAAAAATAAAATACCAAAAAAGACTCTGAATTGCAAATGCTTTTTAGCATTAATTTTCAGAATTTAAATTGCAAAACAGACTGAGCCCATTGCCTTGACAAGTAGCTCTTGAATGTTTAATTGACAAAAGCCTGCTGGTCAATAATGCAGTACAAATTTGTTGGATAAGATGCTCATAAACAGCCGATGTATTAACCATCAGTGCAAATTATTTTTCTTAATCTCAACCTGTTTACGACACTGGAAAAGATTTTTTTATCAAAGCTATTGTTACCAATTTGCCCATCCAAACTAATAAAGCGGTCTGCCAAAATAAAATACTAATCCTAAAATGGAATCAGCGATGATGACACCAAATATCGATGCTACTACTGAAGCAGTAGTGGCTTTGCCAACCCCTTCAGCGCCGCCTTTTACCTGCAAACCAAAATAGCAGCCGACAATAACAATTATCCAGGCGAACACAACGCTTTTCACCAAGCCAGTGACTACATCGCGAACAATTAATACAGTTATCAGTTCATTATAAAAAGCTGCAGCGCTGAGCTGCAGATAAGTTACGCCAATAACAAAACCACCAATAATGCCAATTAAATCAGAGAGGATGGTGAGCAACGGCATGGTAACGGTAATGGCATGGAACTTCGGTACGACTATGTAGCGAAGGGGATTGAGCGCCATCGTTTTTAAGGCATCCACTTCTTCGGTAACGACCATGGTCGCAATCTCTGAGGCAATAGCTGAGCCGCTGCGGCCAGCAACGATGATGGCGGTCATAATTGGTCCCATCTCTTTGAACATGGCAATACCGATCAAATCGGCGATGTAGATGTTGGCACCGAATTGCCTCAATTGGGCGGCGGATTGCAGCGCTAAGATTAATCCGATGAGAAAAGAAATAAGCGCGACGATCTGTAATGCCTCGACACCAATAAGCAAACTCTGTTGAACAAATGAGCCCTCTCGTTGCCCTTTGCGCTGGAACAAACCAACAAAACTCCAATAAAAAATGTCGGCAGAAAGGTAAAGCGCGTTGATGAAATTTCTCTTTAATTGAATCGCTTTTTCACCAAGCCATTCGAACATTTTCGGCGGTGCGGCTGGGTGAAAAACCAGCTGTTTTTTAGTAGAAAGATTATCAATCGCTTTTTGAATCGGAACTGGAATATTCTCAATGCGACATTTTTCCTGCATTTCATCAAGAAAGGCAATTCCGGCGCTGTCAATGCTCGAAATGCCGGAAGTATCAAGGGCAAAGGAATGCTGCCCGTGTTTTTTGATAAACTTATTTATCTCTTCCCAGGCAAGCTTGATGGATTCAATTTTCAGATCACCAGAAATATAAAATGTATTTTCACAGCTTTTTATTCTGATCATAAACAATTCAGAAAATAATGAACGAGTACCTGAACAATAATATTTGTTCTGTTTGCCGGTAAGAGATGACCGAAGGATCTTTCTTAATTCGTATGGTATAGTCGATAGAAATATTTTTAGACAGCCGCAAATTCAAATTATTTTCCCAATCATAAACTAACTGATCACTGGCGCCCGAAGGTACCAAAACATCCAATTCTGAGGTGATCATCATATTACGAAATATTCGGTAATTGGCGAGCACAGAGGCTTCGGGTCCGCGCAGGTAGACCGATTTTTTAGCAAAGAAAGCTGTATCCGCTGTCGCATCCTTGGCGTAGAGTTTCCAGTTTATATTTTGCCGATAACCCATGCCGAAGCGGACATTAAAATTGGCACGCAATGATCGAAGGAGCGAATAATTAATTCCCATTCCTTCTTTCAATTCTAGCGGTGAAAAATTCGGTGCCACAATAACTTTATCGACAGGATACGTTATTTTTTTAAGCTGAGCTTGAGTATCATAAATTGTCACCGTTTTCGGTGCATCATAATAGTAAGTAGTACGGAACAGATTCGTTTCCAGAAAGAAGCGACCATAAATTCCCAGACCAGAAAGAAAATAGAAAATATAGGTATTTTTGAAGCGCATATTATCCAGGTAGCTGCGAAAGCTGTTCTGCTGTTGTTGCATATTCCAGCCTTCCTCAATCAATCCTCTTGATAAGAAAAAATGGCGGCGGGTGCTGTACTTGAGGTTGAAATCTAATTGGGCGACAAAAGCCATGCTGGTTTGTTCTTCACGTGAGGAGACATTGTTAGCACGATTGAGCGTAAAACTTCCATACAAGGCACCGTAGCTCGACCAATTAGACAGGCTACGCTCTTTCATTTCTGATTCGAGAATACCGGAGCCGGTGAAATTTTTACTTTCGCTGTCCATGACGATGGTAAATTGGATAAGTTCTCCAGGAAGTAGCCGAACAGTTGCAAAATTGATATAAGTATTAACATGTTCACCAAGCTTGACAATTTTGTACCAGCCAGGCAACAGAATCCAGGTTTGGAGATTTTCGCCGAGTTGCTCGTCAGCTCCATAGCCAATGCCAAAGGCTTCGCCGGAAGGCAATCGGAATAATTCATACGGTTCTTTTAGCCAATTTCGCGCTTCATCGATGATTCGAATGGTCAATCCGCTCCAATATGGCTGGATAATACGCGTCTCTTCAGCTTGAATAGCAATTTCTTGGCTGATCATCTGGTTCAAAGTTCCTGAACCAAATTTTATCATGTATTCGCCAGGGCGAAGAAAGCAGCTTTTTCCCATTCTTTGCACTTTGATGATGCTATCATTTTGCATGATAGTATAAACCGGTTCAAAATCAGAATTCGTCATCACCGGCAAAAAAATTCTTCCCAGACCTTTTATATCATCTAATGCCTCGTGGTCTAATTGCTGTTGAGGTGGTGGAGAAATCCAGTTATAATGTGGAATTTGTTGAGCTCTGACAGTTGCTGAGAGCCAAATAACAAAACAGAAAAATAATTTTATAAAATTTTTCATATCTAATCTGCCACCTGAGTAAAAAATTATTTCATTTCATCCATAAAATAATAGTTTAATTTCTCACTATAGACTTTGATCTGGCGATATTTTAGGTATCGGTTCGGCAAAGCAATGGTTGTTGTTAATTTGGAAATCTGTGTTTCATCAGCGATTTGGATTTTTTATTTTGCATTAGTGGTCGATATGCAAATCTAAAGTTAAAAATGATTGAAGAGAATTTTAGGTTTGGCTCTCAGCCTACTGTTTTTGATAGTGTCTGATAATTTTTCCAATAAAAACATCAACTTCTTCACGAAGGATATCGCTCACTTTTTTGGCAAATAGTTCCATCCTGAAAGAAGGCATTTCTTCTTCGCGGTCAAACTCATGAACTAAAATATTTTCATAGCTGTTATAATTGCGCAAGTACAGGTGCATGGCAAAATGGGCTGCCGTATAGGCTTCGTTATCGAATTTTTCGATGGCATCAATAGTGCCGATTATTTCCAAATCAGGTCGCTCGTCCAAAAATTCTCGTTGGCAGGATTGAAAGGTATTATAATTGGAAATATGCCTGGCGATAAGGTCGGACACAACGATCTGCGGACGAATCGCCCATAGTTGATAGCGGTAGTAATCCAGTTGGTGTGTCGAATAGCGGACGACAATGCCCACTCGATCAAAGGTCTGAGAAATTTTCATCGTTTGAACTTGCACTTTAAAGGGCAATGGCTTGGTCAATTTTAAAGAGCTGTCCTGCAAAACAGGCTTATAATCTAAAATAAAATATTGCCGATAAACCGAATTGGATGAACAATTATACTGGACAAGCTGCTGAAGCAATAGAAGCAGAAAAAGCAATTTGTAGAAAGATCGCATAATTATTATCGCTCCCGAATTTCTTGTTGTGGCGAACTGCGTAGCAACAGTGATGGATTTTCACTAATCAGCCGGGTGAATTCGTTGAAGTATTCCAGGCTTTCTCGGAGCAATTCGGTTGAACTCAGTATGTCGTGGCGGCTCTTCATAAGGGTCAAATCCAAATGAGTGAAAGTCTGGTTTGTTTGATCAATTGCCGCAGCTAATTTTTGAATCAAGTCGGCCAACTTTGCTTGGGCTAATTCTGAGGTAATATCATTGATATTGTCCACTGAATGAGCTAACTTGCCCGATTGAGTAATTTTGTGAATGTCAGTAACAGTCAAATTGGCATTGATCATCAAGGTATCCAAATGTCCGGTGAGTTGAGCAAAGTTTTTAATCGAGGTACTCAAGTTTTCTTGATTGGCACTCAGCAACAAAGTAAAATTTTCCAGTGTTTGGCTGGTATTGTCGACTAAGCGAAAGAGCTGATCTCTTCTGCCCGGTTCGGTAAAAGTGGCCAGATTGTTCAGAATCATTTCTAATTTCTGGGCAATGATCTCAGCTTTGCCGGTAATGGTTTCCACCACAGACAAACCGGGTCTAATGAAATTCTCCGCTGGCAATAAGGCGGATTCATTTGTTCCGCCTTGGAGCTCAATCATCTTCAGTCCCGTAATGCCGATGAGAGTGACGATGGCTTCTGTGTCTTCTTTAATAGGCACTTTGGGATCAATGGTTATTTCGACGATGATGGAAGTAATATCCTGTTTGTCAATATAAATATCTTCGATCCTGCCAATACGAATGCCTCGATACTTTACGGCTGAACCGAGTTCCAGGCCAGTGAGAGAAATATCTTTGTAACGAATGAAATAGGTGGCTTTCTTTTTGAATAGCTGATTGCCAGTAATCAGTGCGACTGATAATAATAGCAGAAAAATAGCCACGCTTAAAAATATGCCCAAACGTATTTTTTGAGAGCGTGAAACCATAATTTAACCTTTGGTTCAAATTAAAAGATATTAATCCCGGTTGTGTAAAATATAAAAAGCGATAAATAGTTATTTGTTAAGCCATTCATCAATCCAATTCAGTACGGTATTCCACCAGAGGCGTGCATTTTGTGGTTTGCGGACGAAATGGTCCTCATCGGGAAAATAGAGCAATTTTGACGGAACACCATTCCTTTGTAGCGCAGTGAACATTTGAAAGCCCTGGGAGACTGGCACGCGGAAATCATTTTCACTGTGCACGACCAGAGTTGGTGTGCGAAAGTATTTGGCGAAATTAGATGGCGACCATTTCTCGTATAAATCAGGTTTGTGGTAAGGTGTACCATTGAATTCCCATTCGGGAAACCAGAGTTCTTCAGTTGCGCCGTACATCGATCGCAAGTCATAGACGCCATCATGCGACACCAGTACCTTGAAGGGATTCGGCTGACCACAAATCCAATCGATCATAAATCCGCCGTACGATGCCCCGGCGGCTGCTAATTTTTGATGATCAATGAAATCGTAGGTTTTTAATAAATGATCTACACCAGTCATTAAATCGCGATAGGGGCCGCTGCCCCAATCTTTGCTGACCGCATTACAAAAATCCTGACCATAGCCGGTCGAACCGCGGAAATTGACCATTGCCACCACATAGCCCGGCGCTGCAAACATTTGTGCATTCCAACGATAATGGAATTCATCAGACCACATGCCTTGTGGACCGCCATGGATTAGGTACACTAACGGATATTTTTTCCCTTGAACGAATTGAGGAGGTTTGACAAGCAGCCCATGAATTTTTTTCCCATCAAAACTCGAAAACCAAAAATCCTCGAGATCGTTCATAACGATTTGATCGACAAGCTGCTTATTGGTGAAGGTGAGTTGGATAATTGATTTGCCTTCAGCATCAGCGCGAAAAATTTCAGTTGGGCGGTTGATGGCTTGCTGCAAAAAATAGACATTTTTATTGTCAGGAGCTAAACAAAAATCGGTAATATAATGGGAATCGGTTAATTGTCGAGCAGTGCCGCCATTTATCGGGATAGAATAGAGACAACTGCGCGCCTGGTTTTGTGCGGTAAAAAAAATTTCTTTCTCATTTTTGGAAAAAGAAAAATTCTCCACTGAACGGTCAAAAGCTGCCGTGAGATTGCGGGTTGTTTTCGTTTTTCTGTCCAATAACAAGATATCATATTGATCCGCTTCAAATCCTGGCTGATTCATCGCTCGGTAAGCAAGATAGCGCCCGTCCGATGAGAAAACAGGCCCGTTGTCATTTGCTTTATTGTCAGAAATTTTTTCAATTTGTCCACCGCCTTCAACTGAAGTGATAAAAATATCGTTATTGGTCGATATAGCTACCACGGGATCTTGATTACGGACAAAAGCGATTTCTTTGCTATCCGGAGAAAAGCTGTAATCCTGATTGCTGCCCAGATCCAATGGTGGAGAATCAAAATCGCCCGGCGTGACATCCCAGGCTTTTCCACCGCTGCTTTTCATGACCAAGACATGGCTTCGCTTTTCATTCGTCCAATGATTCCAATAGCGGAAAAAAAGTCGGTCGATTATTTTAGCTTTTACTAAAGATTGTTCCTTTTCAATATCGCGAGCTTGATTTTCAATGTCGGTGTGCAAATCCGGATACACTTCAGAAGTGAAGGCGATATATTTGCCATCAGGAGACCAAACAATGCCATCAGCACCAGTAGAAATGTCGCTCAATTGTTTCGCTTCACCACCGTCAGGCGAAATTACAAAAATCTGTGGCGTGCCGTTTCTGGAGGAAATAAACGCAATGAATTTTCCGCATGGGCTCCAGCGCGCACCGTAATCTGCTTGTGGACTGGTAGTCAATTGTTTTGCCTCACCTCCAGCGGTTGAGAGCAGCCAGATATCACTATTACTCTTGTTGGAAGTCATATCATAAAAGGTGATGACATAGCTGAGCCATTTCCCATCCGGAGAAAGTTGAAGATCGGAAAGGCGTCCGATTTGAAATAAATCTTCCACCGTAATGGATTTTGGTGAATTGGCAAATGTATGGCAAGCGAATGAGAGAACAAGTAATAAAAGACAAGCAGCTTTTCTCATTGGTGATCTCCTATTGGTGTAAGATTATAGTTGAATTTTGACAAGGGAATATACTAACTTTCTCTAATAATGTCAAGCAATTGTAAAAATATTTCCGAATTATGAATAGCTCATCAGCTTCGTTCTATGTGTTTCTTTTGTAATTAAATTATGCCATTAAAT
>CAZNDR010000226.1:0-7059 GCA_964571835.1 uncultured Cytophagia bacterium
TAATTGGAATGAAGCCATGAAATTTAATTCATTGTTAGCGGTTGTCGTTTGCTTCAATTTTGTTTTCATGGAAATGTGTAACAATCAAGATGATAAAGAAGACATGAAAAAAAATCCACAAGTAAGCGTCCCTGAATGGGCAAAAAGAGTTGTCTGGTATCAAATTTTCCCAGAGCGATTTCGAAACGGTGATCGAAAGAACGATCCGACTGTAAAAGATATTCAAGGTTCATGGCCGCATGATGTCAGTTCACCCTGGCAAATCCATCCCTGGACATCAGACTGGTACAGGCTGCAACCGTATGAAAAGAAAAACGGCAAAAGTATTTGGTACAACATTCAACGCCGGCGTTATGGCGGAGACATTCAGGGCATAATTGACAAGCTTGATTATCTGCAAGAGCTCGGCATTGGAGCAATTTATCTGAATCCGGTTTTTGAATCACCATCGAGTCATA
The DNA here is from genome assembly GCA_964571835.1 of uncultured Cytophagia bacterium. Classification (GTDB taxonomy): domain Bacteria; phylum Zhuqueibacterota; class Zhuqueibacteria; order Thermofontimicrobiales; family Thermofontimicrobiaceae; genus CAZNDR01. The sequence continues at coordinate 459 of CAZNDR010000226.1, forward strand.
AATATGATGGCGCAACTTATCATCACATCGATCCAAATTTTGGTCCGGATCCAGCAAGTGATCGAAAATTGATGGGAAAAGAAATACCTCATGATCCGGCTACATGGCTATGGACTTCGGCAGATAAACTATTTCTTGAGTTAATAAAAAAAGTGCATCAACGAAAAATGAAAATCATCATTGATGGCGTTTTTAATCACATGGGATTAAACAGTTGGGCATTTAAAGACGTAGTGCAAAATCAGCAGCGTTCAAAGTATAAAGACTGGTTCGATATAAAATCCTGGGACAATGCTGAAACCGGCAAAAAATTTGATTACCACGGCTGGTTTGGCTTCAAGGAATTGCCAGAATTGAGGGAAGATGAAAATGGCATTGTGGCCGGTCCGAAAAAATATATTTTTGATATTACTAAAAGATGGATGGATCCCAATGGCGACGGCAATATCGATGATGGCATTGATGGTTGGCGGTTGGATGTGGCATTTTGTGTTTCCCATAATTTTTGGAAACAGTGGCGACAGCACGTCAAATCGATTAATCCTGATGCTTATCTAACAGCCGAAGTTATCGATCCGATTCCGGTATTACAGACTTACCTGGCAGGCGATGAATTTGATGCGGTGATGAATTATAACTTTGCCTTTGCCTGCGCTGAATATTTTATTAATGAAAAAAACAAAATCACCGCGACTGACTTTGATCGATTGCTTAGGGAGCTGCGCCAAGGTTTTGATTCTGAAATTGCCTATGTACAACAAAATCTTTTTGGCAGTCATGACGCTAACCGCATCGGTTCTCATATCGTAAACCGGGATCTTGGTCATTATCGGGACTGGGGCAAATACTATGGAATTTCCAAAGGTGAGAATCCAAAATATCAAGTCAAAAAACCAAATGAAGATGAAATAAAAATTCAAAAGTTATTTGCGATTTTTCAGATGACCTATCTTGGTGCGCCCATGATTTATTATGGTGATGAAGTCGGCATGTGGGGTGCTAATGATCCGTGCTGCCGCAAGCCGATGATTTGGGACGATTTGACCCACGAACCAGAAATCGTATTGCCAGATCAGTCTCAACGAGATAGGCCAGACAGCGTTGAGGTGAATAAAGATTTGCTGACTCATTACAAAAAATTGATCAAAATTCGAAATGAACACCCAGCCTTGCAGCTCGGTGTTTTTCAGACAGTTTTGGCTGACGATAAAAATGATATTTACATTTTTTCAAGAAATATTGCCGACGAAACAATAGTGGTCGCGCTGAACAATAAAGCAGAAAAACAAACAGTTGTGTTCCGCATTGGTGGGAAAAAATATGTTGATTTGTTGAATGGAAATGAATATATTTTACCCGAAGGACAGCGATTAACAATTGAACTTCCAGCCAAATGGGGAAAGGTTTTGCTAACAATGATGTGAAGTTAAGCCAGTACCAATTTATTTACAGTTTATTATTTTGATGAATGATTTTTTTGAGATGGTGGGATGCTGGCATGGCCAATCCTGCCTTTATTTGTATTTCACCACTAAAAATTATTCCGCCAAATGGAGCAAACCATGACTAATATTGATATTTCCCAGGCAATGACCATCAAGTTATCCAATGAGTTACCATTGGATCCTGTATTTGAAATAGGGATTCGACGCGCCCCTAATCGCAATTTCACGCTTAACAAAAATGAAACTGTCATTGCTCTGAAAAATGCTTTGCGCTACATTCCTGAAAACCTGCATGAAAGACTAGCACCGGAATTTTTGCATGAACTGAAAACCATGGGTAGAATTTATGGCTATCGCTATCGCCCACAGGGCAGGATTTGGGGCAAACCGGTTCATGATTATAAGGGCATTTTAGCGGCGCGCGCTTTGCAGGTAAATATCGATAACAATCTCGATTTTGAAGTGGCGCTTTATCCGTATGAGCTGGTAACCTACGGTGAGACAGGTCAAGTATGCCAAAATTGGATGCAATACCAGCTTATCAAAAAATATTTGGAAATTCTGAAAGAAGATCAAACACTGGTGGTCAGTTCGGGACATCCACTGGGCATTTTCCCGTCTCATGAAATGGCGCCGCGTGTCATCTCCACTAACGGATTGATGGTCGGGCAGTGGGATAATTTGGAGAACTTCAATAAACTTGCAGCATTGGGTGTTTCCAACTACGGACAAATGACAGCCGGCGGTTGGATGTACATTGGACCGCAAGGTATCGTTCATGGTACCTACCTTACCGTTCTGAATGCTGGAAGAAAATATCTGGGTATTCCCGAAGACAAAGATTTAGCAGGCGTGTGTTTTGTCAGCTCAGGTTTGGGCGGCATGTCTGGTGCTCAAGCCAAGGCCATTGAAATAGCTGGCGGCGTCGGCGTAATGGCTGAAGTCGATTACAGCCGAATTAAAACCAGATTCGATCAGGGCTGGGTCAGCAAAATTTCTGGCGATTTGGCTGAAGTGACGCGCTGGATGCAAGAATATAAAGCTGCTGAAAAGGCTGTTTCCATCGCATACTATGGCAATATTGTCGATCTGTTGGAATATATCGACAGGAATAATCTTGAAACAGAACTATTGTCTGATCAAACTTCCTGCCATGTGGTTTATGGAGGCGGCTACACGCCAGTTGGAATTTCTTTTTCTGAGGGGAGAAAATTATTAGCTGAAAATCCGCAACAGTTTCGCCAGCTCGTTGATGTTTCTCTAAAAAGGCATTTTCAGGTGCTGAAAAGGTTGACAGAAAAAGGCAGCTATTTTTGGGATTACGGCAACAGCTTTATGGCTTCGGTATTTGAGGCAGGCGAGAAGCAGATAGCAAAAAATGGCAAGGACACTTCAGATGGATTTATCTGGCCTTCTTATGTTGAAGATATTATGGGCCCGCTTTGTTTCGATCGCGGCTTTGGTCCGTTTCGGTGGATATGCCTGTCGCGCCAGGATGAGGACTTGCGAAAAACAGACCAAGCAGCCATGTCCTGTATCAATCCCAATTTAAGCGCTTTGCATCGTGATAATTATTATTGGATTAAAAATGCTGAACAAAACAAATTGGTCGTAGGCACGAAAGCGAGAATTTTTTATACTGATGAAGCAGGACGTGTCAAAATTGCGCTGAAATTTAATGAAATGGTGCGCAATGAGGAAATCGGTCCCGTTCTCATGGGGCGAGACCACCATGATGTGTCAGGAACTGATTCACCGTTCCGCGAGACAGCCAATATTTATGACGGCAGCCGCATCACTGCTGACATGTCAACACAGTGTTTTGCTGGCAACGTGGCTCGCGGTATGACGCTGGCAGTTCTTTCCAATGGCGGCGGCGTTGGCATCGGTAGAGCCAGTAACGGCGGCTATGGTTTGCTTTTAGATGGCAGCACAAGGACAGATCTAATTATTAAAAGTGCTCTTTCCTGGGATGTCATTGGCGGCATTGCCCGACGCAGTTGGGCACGAAATCCCAACGCGTTGAAGGTAGCGAGTGAATGGAATTTAAATCATGACGGAGAAGGGCATATTACATTGCCATTTTTAGTGAAAGATGGTTTGGCAGAAAAATTGGTAGAAAAAGTTTTTTAATCAGAATAATAGTGTAAAAGAAAATAAATTTTTCTTTTTGTCAAGGCAAAAACAAGATGCAGCTTGGCCATCTTCTTTTCAATTCAGCGGTCCATGTCTCAATCAATTGCTGACCGTCAATTTTCTCAGGCGCGACAAATAGTCCGGCAGTTTGAGCTCCAGTGCGCATTTTTTGCAAAAGGTCGCGGTGTTTGCACACGACAAAGTCAGGACAATTGACGCAGCCAGTTATCTTTCTTTGCCGAGCGCATTGTCTCAGTTCACAATTTTCCCTGCCGCCGTCCTTTAGACATCCGTCACATAAGGGAATTTTTTGAATCAAAATTAGCCCTTTTAGAAACGCCTCATAATCGAAAGCTGTCGCTGCCCACTCTTTTAGACTGTACGATTCGATAAGATTTCTGTACCGACTTGTCATGTTCCTTAAAGTACCATTGCCCGCAACACAACTCCCACACCAAATCCCACAGAAGCCAATTTGTCTCTTTATCTTTTCAAAATTTTTGACAAACACTTTCTTCATCAGCACTCCTTTTTGCTATTCTGATTTGTTGATCTCGCACCTGAGCAAACGCCTTTATACAGAATTGAGTTGTTTGGAGACCCCAGATTAATAGGTGCACCAGCTTCTTTGGGCTTGGCAATCGAGCTATAAAAGCCGAATAATTTTTGGCCCTAAATATCTTTCCTGTCTTATCTGATCTTCGGATAATGCCTTAGTTGCTGGTAGAAATCAAACATCGAATAAAGCAAAAGCTGTTTGTTGCAGTACAACTATCGAAGACCTAATTTTTTTGGCCTTAATAGTTGGAGTAGCAAGCAGCTCCCCAAACCTGATTACCTGATTTTATTGTCTAGCATAAAATCTCTGTATGATGGTTATATTGGCTTTTTTTATTATAGCAAAGAAGGTAATAAGGTTTGGAGATGTTGCTGCTTTCACTCTACGAAGGTCTTAAAGATAAAAAACAGGCTTTTTCAAATCGATAAATCAGCCTTACAGACTGCTCTGTTTTTCCACCTTTCTTGCCTTTTTGTAACTTGCTTTAGTGCAAAATAGGTGAACACATGAGAACTAAAATTTATCCCAGACTCTCCGAATCGGTTCGCACCAGCGACCGGTTATTTACCTCGCTATGGATTTGGCCACAGCCAACCAAAAATCCCTGCTGTCAGCAGCGCGTATATTAGTCCGTCAAACATCGATTTTAAAGTGGCGCACCAATTGCGTTTGTACCAAATTGAGTTCTGCAATAGCGCTAAAGAATAGCCAATGAAGGCGGTAGCGCCGATAAAGCGGAAAACCGCCAGATAACTAGCAGTTATGCCGACAGCACGGCTGGCTATATAAGCGGCAAAGATACTCACAATAACGCTATAAATGAACCATAGAACGAGGCCTCCGATCATTGACTGCGAGCCGCTTTTTAGCACTGTCATGAATATGACAGGACCTTTGGTCAGTTTGTCGAGGTATTCTGGGCTGCGCATCACCTTTGGATGTCCAGCGCAGGGAACGGCATAATCCCCGCGTGGAAGATTAAATTTGCGCAGGGACTCCATAACTTCATCTTCAGCTGGAAGCTTTTTAAAATCAGTTCGATGGTAGGGAAGCACCATGTGGATGAAGGAACTCACAATAAAAACAACGATTGCCGACAGCAAGATGGGAAGCCATAAAGAAATGATGGTAACCATTTTTTTTCCTCCTGATTGTCATTTAGTGTATTAAATAAATTTTGTTTTCAGCAGCCGATCACACAAGCGGCACCTTAATTTAATGCTGCTCTATAAATAGCTCCCGCAGAATTTTTCTGTAAACCTGCGGGAAATCATTTTTCGAATTTGCACAATTCAGCGCGGACATGCTCTTTTTAAATCGATCACTTTACAAAATAATAAATTCGTGTCAGCCATCTGGAACTATCTGGTTCGGTGGAGGGATCAGTAATATATTCCTCGATCACTGGCGCTTTATATTGCAGGTTGTTTTTCTTGAAAAATAGATCGATGGCCCAGTGTGCTGGCTCGACTCCTTCATAGGGACCATAATAATCAACTGAATAGGCTTTGCCGGCTGGCACTTCGATCGTTTTTACGACATCGGTATTCACAACCTTTGAGGTTGGCATTCCAACTGCCAAATCAGTCGTTTCCAAATTTTCATCCCAGGAAAAATACAAGCCAACTGGAGCGCCCAAAAGTCTAGCTCCAGCTTTTCCCATGGCTTGGCTAATTACTGGATAAGAGTTTTCAAAAAAACCGGCTATTTCATTAAAGCTGACAACTTTTTGAACAACAGCATATTTTTTTTCGACGAAATTTACTTCCGTTACTTCATAATTGAAGATTATTTCAGCTTCTTTTTCACTGATCTCTTTCAGCAAAGCCAAGCCACGCTCAAAATCAGGGCCGATCATTTTGTCCATGCTCATGAACAGCAGCATAATATTCCAAGGGAACCGCTCCTTGCCCGAAATTCCCCAACTGGTTTTTGTTGCGCCTTCAACCTCAGCGACGCGAGTGTAGCCATCAGAAAAACTCTCCCAGGGTTTGATGAAGTGAAGGTGATAGGTCAGTTCTTCATTTTCTATCACGCCGGTATTGGTGATTTCTCCCTCGCCAGTAATTTTAGGATCACCAATCCATTTATAAACTGCACCTTTTTCGCCATCCTTGCCTTCAACTGTGACTGTCATGACAGAATCCTTTTCAGCCCAAGGCGACCAAGCGTTCCAATTTTTGAATTTGACCACGTGTCTGAAAACGATTTCTTTGGGAGCATTAATGAGAACCGATCTTTCTGCCTGATACTTTTTTGGTGCGATCAGCCCCAGTAGAATAATAAGAATCACCAGCACCAAAATGATGATCCCGATAATTTTTAATACTTTCATGGTTTCCTCCTTCACGGTTAAAGAAAAGTGATGGTCAATTATTTATAGTGACTGGAATCAATATAAGTTTAAATTGCTGAAAAATCAACTGAAATTTAAATAAAACAATTTACTTTGCTTATCAGC
>CAZNDR010000227.1:0-3053 GCA_964571835.1 uncultured Cytophagia bacterium
CTTTAAAAGATCTCGGTATTCCAGTTTCCGATAGCGAAAGAGATAATATTAACAAAAATTCTACAAAAAGCCTGGAAGCGTTTATTCTTTTTTGCAAGGGTTTAGATCAATATGATCAACAGGATGTCGCCGGCGCGCTTATTTCCTTTAATCAGGCGGTGAAATTAGATCCTAATTTTCAATCGGCTCGATTAAAAGCCAATCTTGCCCAAGCGATCACTTTTGTCCAGCAAGGTAATTTTGCTCGCCAACATCACGCCATCATGAGAAGTAGGTTCGCTTCTGCTGGATATTTAAGACACAGACCGGCAGCAAATCTGGGGCAAAGGAATGCAGTCAAATTTAGGCTGGCGCAAGTGTCCAGAAATTTAGATTTAGGCTATCTGCCAGGAAATGATTCGAGAAATGGTTCTTCAGAAATAATTAATGAAGATATTTTAAACCAGTTGCCTGATTGGATAAGGCGTCATGAGCTGCTGCCAGAGCCGCCAAAACCTCCAATTGCACCTCCGACTTCTCAGAAATTTTGATTTGGGAAAACCTGAAAATTAATTTTTTGGAGTTACGCCAATGAAAATAAAAATAGCTCATTTGTTCAAGTTTTGCATTTTATCATTTGTAAGCCAGGCTTTAGCACAAAACCGGCTTCCGTTGATTGATACACTATTTGTCCAGCAGAGTGCGACATCAATGAATGTTGAGATAAATTATGATGTGATTGATTTGGAGAATGACAAGCTAATTGTTCTTGTCAAAATTTCTGATGATGGTGGCGAAACATTTAATATTCCCGCCATCAGTTTCAGTGGTGATTATGGACTAGGCATTTTGCCAGGCGCCAGCAAACAGATCATCTGGTATGCTGGCACTGATTATCCTGAAAAGTATGGAGTAAATTTTCGCGCTAAATTAATTGTCAGTGATGCAAAAATTAATTTGCTGGCATCAATTGCTGAAGGAGCTTTCTTAATGGGCGAAGGTGCTGGTATTGATGATCCTGTACATGAAATTGCATTAGCTACTTACAATATGTGCCCCCATGCTGTCAGCAATGAAGAGTATCGGCTGTTTTGTGTCGATACTAACCATGAATTCCCAGTAGAAGGAGGAAGCTTTCAGGCACCCCCTGGCTATTTCCTGAATTACAAACAAAATCCAGTGGTAGGTGTAAGTTGGTATGATGCCGTGCGTTATTGTAATTGGTTGAGTACGCTCGAAGGATTAGAGCCTTGCTATAATGTTTCTGACTGGTCTTTTCATCCGAATAAGAATGGATATCATCTACCTACCGAAGCACAGTGGGAGAAAGCCGCACGCGGTGCGCTTACTCAAAAAATTTATCCCTGGGGCGATGATAGTCCAGATAACCGATGTAACTACACAGGCTATATTGGTGAACTATTAGCGAAACAAGGCCTCATGGCTGATTTTAACGGGCAGGGAAGAGGGCCACTGCCAGTTGATAGTCTTTATGCCAATTATTACGGACTTTATCAAATGGCCGGTAATGTTTGGGAATGGTGCACTGATTGGTATCAGGAAGATTATTATTTTCAATCTCCATCGCAAAATCCTTTAGGCCCGTCCACAGGAACTGAAAAAGTTTTGCGTGGCGGCGCCTGGAATACCTCTGAGGTGAATCTTCATTGTGCGAAACGATATAGCAAGAGTGCTAGCACAAAAAGATATGATATTGGTTTCAGGATTGCAAAATAATACTGGAAAATATCAATGCAACTTTTTCAAGAGGATAAAATGAAAACTTATAAAAAGCAAGTTCTGTCATTTGCATTATTGTTATTTGTTTTGATAATGATGAATCAGTTGTCTGCCGGTACAACAGAGCGACTAAGCAACCTCTTTACTGTTGATACGCGTGATTTGAATCCGACGCCTATTGATGGATGGCAAAATTTGACTCGTTTAGGAGACAGCTTTAATGAAGATATAATAATTGACAATTCTGGTAAATCATGGTGTTTCTATTCGATTAATCCTGATGGTCCTTTTGTGCCAATTTATCTGAAAATTTACAAGCCAGATGGCTATGTTTATAAACTGGATCAAGTCGCAGGTTATAGTTCAAGCACAATTTCACCCAATTATAATGCAGTGCGAGCTGCATTGAACAGCGCTACAGGCGATGTGTGGGTTGCCATTAGCGGATCCAATGGAGGCTATTTTGTCATTTTTGACTCGACTGGGACGGTCAAAAAGGATTCTACTTTATTATCTTCCAATGCTTATTTTCCGAAAGTTGCTAATGATAAAAGCGGGAAAATGTGGTTTTCATGGCATACGGATTTAAACGTATTAGTTGAAAGCAACGCTCAGTTGGCATGTTATGACGCCAATGGCCAGTTATCGAAAGGACCAATAACTATTTCGGAACGAACGGGGATTATCAATACAGATTTAGCTGTCGATGATAGCAATCATGTTTGGGTTGTCCATGAAGTAAATAATGACAATAGCTTTATGACCCGCTGTGCAATATTTAAAAATGATATGACATTAATAGTTGATGGGCGAATTTCAAATAACCAAATCTATTTAAATACACAACGGCAGATTTATGCGGATCGAATTAATAAACGGATGTATATTCTTGAAAAAAATACCTCCCCAGCGAATCAGTTATTGCATATTTTCTCACTCGCAGGTATTAAGATAGCGTCAATTGATGATGTGCGTGATTGTTGTTTTCTTCGAAATGAAATCAATAAACTGGAGGTTTTGCGCTACAACGTCAACAATGAATCCAATAAAATTATCGAGCGGGCGCTTTTTGAGCCACTGAATGCTCAGATGACTTCCCCTTGGGAAGCGTTGTTTGACAGCACTTATAAATTTGTTCGAAATGGCTTCGCCTATAATAATGTTTACAATTCATTAAAAACCTATTTAGTCCACAGCAAAAAAACACTGACGAAAATTAAATTTCTGGATGTCACGCCTGCATTCCCGGTAATTTCTGTTAAGCCAACTTCGATTAATTTTGACACGACAAAGATTAAAACTGGATATAAAAAATCGGCCATCATAACTATTCA
>CAZNDR010000227.1:3063-7034 GCA_964571835.1 uncultured Cytophagia bacterium
ATGATATGCTTGTTATATCGAATATCACCTCCGATAATGAACGATTTAGTGCTACAGAAACGAATTTTCAATTGAGTCCTCTGGAGTCAAAAAATGTAACGATTCAGTTTTCTCCTACTGACACCAATTTAATCAGTAGCGCAATGCATGTGCTCAATAATGATCCTAATAATAGTTCTGTTGAAATAGCTATCAGTGGCAAAGGATATAAAGCAACCAATCCTAAAATATCAGTTAGCCAGAGTATACTTGTTTTTGATATCGTCGTGATCGGTGAAGTACAACGCACTTCATTGTATATCAACAATTTTGATATTTATGAACCGCTCCTTATTTATTCGATTACCTCTTCGGATTCTCAATTTACAGTTAGCAAATCCAGCTTTACCATTGCTCCTCAACGATCGGAAATAGTTGATGTTTATTTTAAACCTAATACCGTTGGCATTATTGAAGCGTCTCTAACCATCAAAAATAATGATCCGGACACAGCAAATTTTATTATTCCAATGGTTGGAGAAGGCAGAGAGCAAAAGAAACCTCAACTTGCCGTTGATCAGGATACATTAAAATTTGCAGAAGTGAAAATTGAAGAGAGCAAAACTCTTTTTTTCAAAATTATGAATAAAGGGGAAAAATTATTAGTTGTTCAAAATATTATTTCTAGCAATTCTCAATTTGTTGTCGATTCAACGAATTTTAACGTAGCAGCGAATGATACTCAGATTGTAAAGGTAACTTTCTCCCCGACGCAGCAGGGCGAAATAACGGCAGCGCTATCGATCATTAGTAATGATGAACGCTATCCTGAATATCAGCTATTTCTAAAAGGTGTTGGCACTGAGCTGAAAAAGCCTCAAATTTATGTCGATCAGGATTCCCTAAAATTTGGAGAAGTAGAAATTGAAGAGAGCAAAACGCTTTCTTTTAAAATTATGAATAAAGGGGAAAAATTATTAGTTGTTCAAAATATTATTTCTGGCAACTCTCAATTTGAAGTTGATTCAACGAAATTTAATGTAACACCACATGATACTCACAGTGTAAAGGTGACTTTCTTCCCGGCACAGCAGGGCGAAATAACGGCAGCGCTATCGATCATTAGTAATGATGAACGCTATCCTGAATATCAGCTATTTCTAAAAGGTGTTGGCACTGAGCTGAAAAAGCCTCAAATTTATGTTGATCAGGATACATTAAAATTTGGTGAGGTTGAAGTTGGAAAAAGTCGAATCCTTTCATTTAAAGTCAAGAATAAGGGTGAAAAATTATTATTAGTCCAAAATATAATCACAAACAATTCCCAATTTAAGCCTGATCCCAAAAATTTCACCGTCGCAGCAAATGATAGCCAGCAGATAAATGTTGTTTTCTCCCCTACACAGCAGGGCAAAATGACTGCTGTGCTTACCATTTTCAGCAATGCTGTTCGCCAACCAGAATACAATATTTTTGCCAATGGCACGGGTCTGCTAATTTCGGATCCACAGCTTGTATACGAACAAACTGAATTATATTTTGGAAAAGTATTTGTAGGTGATAGTTTAACAAAGCCTTTTATTTTGCAAAATTACGGCGACAGAACTTTAAAAATTTTCAATGCGGTTGCTACAGACCATTTTGCTGTTCTGAAAGACACCGTAAAAATTGAAAAGTTACAATCTTATAGCATGTACGTCACTTTTTTTCCCACGGATACCTTGCGCTATAAAGGCGTTTTGCAATTCCAGACGAATGATCCAACAAAGCCAATGATAGAAATTAATTTATATGGCGAGGGAGCAAAACATAGTCAACAAATTTCCGTCTTTCCCACCCATCTAACCTTTGAAAATGTTGTGGTCCATGGTTCAGAAGCAAAACCGTTGCTTATTAGCAATTTAGGCATCATTAATTTAGATATTCAAAATGTCATTTCCGATAGCAAGAATTTTTTTGTGAACCAAAGCGAATTTACTTTAGAGCATCTGCAAACAAGAGAATTATTTGTGACCTTTCAACCCGACTCGGTGAAAAGATATGATGGAAGAATTACTATTGTTAGCAATGATCCGGTAGTTGATAGCTTGCTGGTTGCTGTTACCGGTTTCAGCCGCGATTCAACAGCTCAGCAATTAATCTTGTCAGCAGATACGCTAAACTTTGGCACCGTCGCAACTACTTTTCAAACAGAACCGTTTGGCTTGACAATATGGAATACTGGAGAGAAAAAGTTGCGTGTTTTTGATGTCGTTAGTACTGACAATGCCTTTAAAGTTTCAAGAAAAAGCTTTTCTGTTTATGGAAAAGCATCAGAAAGGCTTTATTTGACCTTCTCGCCGAATGAAATAAAATCATATATTGATACACTTAAAATAATTACCAATGTACCAGAAAATGATACTGTGAAGGTCGTCTTGCTTGGAGTTGGAAGAGAACGCTATCCCCAACAATTGCAATTAACACAGACTTCATTAGATTTTGGCATTGTGGCAACGGATCGAAAGAAAGATTTATATTTAAAATTATCCAATATTGGCGAAAGAGATCTTATCATCACAAGCATCGAGTCAGATAATAGTTATTTTTTATGTTCAACTAATTGGCTTACCATCAAGGCCAAAAGCGATGCCTATGTGGCAGTGACTTTTTCGCCAAAAAATCAGGGACAAGCAAAAGCTAATTTGTCAATAACGACTAATGATCCTGAAAATTCTTACGTGAGCGTGTCGCTGACTGGAACTGGCATTTATTACATTGGACCGAGAATTTCTTTGCAGCAGTAATTGCTAAATTTTGGCAATACAATTGTCGGCGCAATCAAAACCTATTCAATCTGGATTTATAATTTATCGCGAACTGCCAATTTGAATGTTACAGCCTATGTCTTGAATAGTGAGGTATTTTCTATAAAATTTAGTCCATTGTCCATAAGTCCTAATGGCTCTGCAATGCTGTCGGTAACTTTTCACCCACAAAATTTAGGCAATCATACTGCTAATCTGACCATTATTTCAGATGATCAGTATAACACCTACCAATCAGTACAGTTGATTGGCTATGCTATTCCTGAGGTAACGGGAGAAGTTACCCTGGCAAGTTTAGGCTGGAATAATTACGCATCAGCGCCATTTGGCGAAGCGTTCGCTCCGGCCACTCGAACCCCAAATGTGCTTGATAGAGTCGGTGAGCGCGCTTGGTTTATAAAAGACATTTACTTGTATGAAGCGTTGAATCCAGATTCCTGTCTGATTAATCTTGCTTTTCAAAATCGAATCACCTTAGTCATCAATAATACTAAAGTTCTTGACAGTTCTCGTGTCAATGTTCAATATTGGAACATCGAGCATTTTGATATTTATGATTATCTTACTTTTGGCCGAAACAGGATTGCTGTTTCTATTTCGACAATATTATCTGCCAGCGGCGGCTTTGACTGTGAGCTAATCGTAAATGGAAAAAGCAAAATTAAAAGAGGCGATCAAAATTGGAATCAAGATGAGGCTAAATGGTGGTACTTTTATAGTCCCGGCTTATCGGCGCCGACGGACGTGACCTGGAACAGGCAATGGTTCAGCAAAGATTATGGATTAGCGGGCATTGATACGGTTACTGGTAGCTGGGCGTTTGAACCAACGGGTAGCGATACGATTTTTGATTCGACTCCGTATGGTTATCGAGCTATATTGCACAATATTCAATGGACAAAAGGTGTTATCGGGCAGGCAATGAAGTTCAGTGGCAAGAGTGATTGTTACGTAGAACTTCAAACTAACCTGAATCGCATTCCGCAGACCATCAATTTATGGATCAATTGCTATGAAGCCCAAACCTATCGTCAAAATATCGTTACAAACATCGGATCGCGCAAAGATGGCCAAGGCATCTTTTTAGAACCAAATATGAATTTAGGAATTTATTATTACTATAATGCTAATGAAGAGGATCTGGATAGGGGAGAGTTCATTATCAAAGATTTTTATTTTGATCCA
>CAZNDR010000228.1:0-6987 GCA_964571835.1 uncultured Cytophagia bacterium
CCTTTTTTATTTCATATCTACTGAAAAATAAAGTTATTATTATAACTGCTATTTTAATTGGTATTATTATCTATTTCATTCTAATGGCTGATAAAGCAATGGCTCCAGTTTCAGCTGATGTACTAAATATATCAAGCCAAATTCAAACTACATCGAAAGTATCATATCAGGATCAATCAACAGGGCGGGTGGATGCAGCCATTCTAATGTATCATCATATTGGTGCCTTGCCCGAAAACGCTGATGACATCAGGATTGGCTTAACAGTGTCTACGGATGAGTTTAGCTCTCAAGTAAAATATCTCGCTGACCATGATTATATTTTTTTGACATTAGGTGCACTCGAGAAAGCGATCGAAGACAAGAAGGTGCCTGAAAAAGTAGCTGTTTTAACTTTTGACGATGGGTATGATGACAATTATTATGAGGCGCTTCCGGTTTTGAAAAAATATAAGGCTGTCGGGACATTTTTCATTATCACAAGCAAGATAGATCAGAGTGAATATTTAACTCGGGACCAGATATTGGCCTTGCAAGATGCGGGGAACGAAATAGGCTCGCACACAATTGACCATCTCAATATGACTAATTTGCACGGTGCTTCTTTGGACCAGCAACTAACAGGGTCTAAATCTACTCTTGAGGAGCTAACTGGCAAGACGGTAAACTCGTTTTGCTATCCTGCGGGCAAATATAATGATAAAACTGTTGAAGCGGTTTCCAATGCGGGATATAAAATTGCTGTTACGACGCATTCTGCCTCAGGCCAAATTGATATTAATAATCTTTTTGAGCTAGATCGCTATCGAATTAGCGCTAATAGGAGTTTTGAGGCGTTATTTAGGTAAGCTTGAGGTTTGAGCTAGCTTGCGTGAAATTAATTTTTTGTTTTTTTAATGCAGCAGCGATGGCAATTCCGACGGCGTTATCGGTAGAGAGAGATTTTGGAGGAACCAAAAAGTTCTCCATTTTTATTTTTCCATTTTCCATTTTGGAAATTTCGGATGCAAAACGATCTCGCAGGTATCCATTGGCCGAGACGCCACCAGATAAAACAACCGTTTTTGGATTATATTTTTGGATAGCTTTTTGGGTTTTCAAAATTAGTGCATCGACAACAGTTTTTTGAAACGAAGCAGCCAAATCGGCCTTGTTGTATTTAAGCGGCTTTCCTGTTTTCACGTCTTTTGCTAGATACAATACGGCTGTCTTGAGTCCCGAAAAGGAGAAATTCAAAGAGTTTTTAATAGCGATTGGTAATTTATAGATGTTCTCCTTGCCAAAGTTGGCTAATTTTTCGATAATTGGTCCGCCTGGATAACCGAGATTCATTATTTTCGCCACCTTATCAAAAGCTTCCCCGGCTGCGTCATCGATGGTCTGCCCGACAACCTGATAGTCCAAATGATCCTTCATCAAAATTAGGCTGGTATGCCCACCACTGACAACCAGGGCGAGAATCGGAAATATCCCTTCTTTTGGAATAGAGAATTTATTTTTGACATCTGATATTTTAGTTTTGACATTTCCGCAGAATGCAGCATATATATGTCCTTCTAAATGATGAACTGGAATTATTGGCAAATCATAAATATTTGAGATGATATTAACCGTTTGATTGCCCATTAGAAGCGACCCTATCAGACCCGGTCCCTGGGTAACAGCTAAAAAATCCAGCTGTTTGATAGAATCCAATTTTTTATCTGGCAAGGATTCTTCTATAACAGGAATCATTGTTTCCAAGTGTGCGCGACTGGCCAATTCCGGAAAAACACCACCATATTTTTTATGAATATCAATCTGGCTTGCAACAATATTGGATAGAATTTCAAAATCAAAAACATCTTTGCTCTGATTATATTGACAAAGAGATGCTGCAGTTTCATCGCAGCTAGTTTCGATTGCTAATATTTGTTTTGGCATAGTGCAAAATATTATCATAAAGTAGACGAGTTTCCTAGTCGTCCTCTTTTAATATCAGGTTGAAAATGCTAATATCTAATCAATGAAATCTATTTTGCAGAGCAGACAGTGGGCTAGCTTTAAGTCCAATTTTGATTTTGAAATTATCGAGTTAGATGGACATTTTATTCATAAACGGCATCTTCCATATCAGCAGAGCTTTTTATATTTGCCAGAAGTTTCTGCACAGGATTTCTCTGCTGGCTCTACTGAAGAGCTTAAAAAACTAAGCAAGCGAGAAAATTCAATATTTGTTCGTTTAGAGTTGATCGATGAGTTTACCGATAATGCTCATAAACTGTTGCAATCTCTAGGCTTTGTAAAAGCCTTTGAAGAGCTACAACCGAAATTCCGGCAGGTGATTGACTTGACCAAAACGCGCGGAGAAATTTTGGCCCAAATGAAACAAAAAGGCAGGTATAATATTAAACTTGCTGAGCGCAGGGGGGTAAAAGTTGAACACTTTCCGCTTGAGGGGATTGATAAAAAACAGCTGAAGTTTTTCTACACGCTACTTCAAGAGACTGTAAAAAGAGAAGGAATCTCTGGCAGAAGTCTGGATTATTTTGAAAAAATGGCCGAAAGTTTTGCAGGCACAGACTATCTTGAAGTTTATATTGCCAGTTATAAAAATGAACCTGCTGCAGCAGCTTTAGTGAGTTTCTATGACAAAACATCACTTTATTTATATGGTGGATCTTCGCGTATCCATTCTGACGTAATGGCACCATATTTGATGCATTGGCAAATAATGTGTGACGGAAAAGATCGAGGCATGACTAGTTATGATTTGTTAGGCAGATCAAAACCTGGCAAAGATAGTCATAAATGGGCAGGCATAACCCGCTTCAAAGAGCAATTTGGCGGAAGATCTGTTGAAATTTTGGGCAGTTACGATTACATTAATAAACCATTCTTGTATAGGATTTTTAAAATTGCTGAAAATTTGAGGCGAAAATGATCAAACAGGCAAAAAACTATTTTAGGGAAAATGCCCCCGGATTTGTGCTATGGACACACAAAATAAGAGGAATCATTGCTTATTATCTTTATAAAATGGCACCTAAAAAACTCAAAATTATCGGTATAACTGGCACAAATGGAAAAACAACCACATGCCACTTAACCGCAAAAATTTTGGAAGAATCTGGTGCAAGGGTTGGAATGGCATCAACTACAAATTTTAAAATTGGGGCGAAAGAATGGAAAAATCTCACTAGAATGACGACGATGAGCCCGTTTGCACTACAAAGATTATTGAAACAGATGGTGAGTGCCGGTTGTGAATATGCTGTTATAGAAACCACTTCCCACGCAATTGCCCAATATCGTAACTGGGGTATCAGATATATGGCTGTTGCCCTAACAAATGTTACTCACGAGCATCTTGATTACCACAAAAATATGGCTGATTATGTCAAAACAAAGACACGACTTTTTCAGAACAAACCGAAAGTTGCGGTGGCTAATTTAGATGATCCGTCATATGAACACTTTATGCATTTTACTGCCCAGCGTCATATCAGCTACTCATTGAAGAGAAAAGCCGATGTTGTTGCAAGGAAAATTTTACCATCCAGTGATGGCACAATTTTCACATTGGTTACCGATAAATTTCAACAGACCATATCGCTTAAATTACCCGCCCAGTTCAATGTCTCAAATGCCCTGTGTGCAGCAGCGGTTTGCTATGGGCTCAATATCCCACAAGCGGCCATAAAAAAGGGACTTGAGACAGTTGAGAATATTCCAGGACGTCTTGAAAAAATAAATATGGGGCAAGATTTCACTGTGATGATTGATTATGCCTTGACTCCAGATTCACTTGAGAAATTATATTCCACGCTCAAGTCTGGCGTAAGAGGAAAAATGATTGCTCTGATCGGCTCGTGTGGCGAACGAGATACTACAAAGCGTCCGATTATGGGTTCAATTGCCGGAAGATATTGCGATTATGTGATTGTGGCTGACGAGGAGCCTTACTCGGAAGATCCATGGCAAATTATTGAGGAAGTAGCAGCCGGCGTGCCGCGCGGCAAAAAAGAAAAAATGCGTCTTGATGAAAATTTCTTCAAAATTTTAGACCGGCGCGAAGGCATTCGTAAAGCGCTTTCCCTAGCTCAAAAAGGCGACTTGGTTATTATTACCGGGATGGGTGCACAAGAGTATCGTATGGTTAAGGGCAAGAAAGAGCCTTGGAAGGAGGCAGAAGTTGTTAAGGAAGAGTTAAAAAAGCTTGGGTATAATAAAAAGTGATGGCTTTATTTACTGATAATACTTATTGTTTAGACGAATGCTCAAATGTAGTATTTTATAAGGATACCGGTTTTTGGCTTACATTATTTATAGTCGTTTTTGTAGTAAGCCTTTTAATATTTTTAATCTTTAAGCGAAACAAAAGCCTATCAAAAGCCAGTGTGATTATAGCTGTTGCTTCGATAATTGGATTTATCATTTTACTAATTGGATCCATTGTATGAAATCAGGTCATCTGCATCCATCAACTCAAATTTTGCGTGAAATAGTCAGCTATTTTGAGGAACTTGGTTTTTCGGTGTACGAAGCACCAGAAGTTGATGATGAATGGCACAACTTCGATGCATTGAATGTTCCGGCGGATCATCCGGCGCGCGATGAACAAGACACTTTTTATTTGAAAGATGGCCGGCTCTTGCGCACGCATACCACCAACGCCCAAGCGCGCGCCGGCAAAGACTTAAAGCCACCAATCAAGATTATTGTTCCCGGAAAATGTTTTCGAAATGAAGCGACTGATGAAACACACGAGACGACTTTCTTTCAAATCGATGCGCTCTATATCGATAAAAATGTTCGTGTGGGTCATTTATTTTGGGCACTTGAGATGATTCTGAAAAAGTTGTATGGCAAAAATGTTGAATATCGAATGCGCCCGCATCACTATCCATTTGTCGAGCCGGGATTTGATGTTGATATAAAAAGAGGCGAGAAGTGGCTGGAGGTTTTGGGGAGCGGTATGGTGCATCCAAAAGTTTTAAAAAATATCGGGCTTGATCCTAAAGAATATTCGGGATTTGCCTTTGGACTTGGTCCGGATCGGATGATGATGCAAAAGCATAAAATCCAAGATATTCGCCAGCTCTGGCAATCAGACTTAAGATTTTTGAGGCAGTTTTGATGAAATATTCTCTCAATTGGCTTAAAGAATATTTAAAAACCGATAAATCTCCAGAGGAGCTGGGGCAAATTATGGCGGCGCTGGGGAGTGATGTGGAAGATATTCAAAGATATCCAAAAGTTGATGAGAAGGTGGTTGTGGCCGAGATAAAGGATATCTCACCTCATCCAAATGCTGATCGCCTGTCGTTAGCCAAAGTCGCAACCGGAGAAGCAGAAATTACAGTTGTTTGCGGTGCGCCAAATATTGAAGTTGGGCAAAAAGTGGCTTATGCCCAAGTTGGCGCTAAGGTACTCGGCTTTGAGATTGAAGAAGCGGAAATTAGAGGACAGAAATCGCCAGGGATGTTGCTTTCCCCTAGGGAGTTGGGGGTCTCATCTGATCATCGGGGAATCCATGTTTTTGAAAATAGCTGCGAGATTGGTAAAAAGGTTGCTGATCTTCTAGGCCAGGACGTTGTTCTGGAAGCAGAAATTACTCCAAATCGCGGAGATTTACTAAGCCATTTCGGCATGGCCCGTGACATCGGCGCTCATTTAAAAAAACAAATTGATAAACCTGATTTAAAAATAAAAGAAGCTGACAAGAAAGTCAAAGATGAAATTTCAGTAGAGATCAAATCCGATAAATGTCCGCTTTATTTAGCTAGAGTTATTAAAGATGTAAAAATAAAGGAATCTCCCGACTGGCTTAAGGAAAGATTAATTGCTTGCGGGGCAAAGCCCATTAATAATGTCGTTGATGTAACTAACTTTATTTTACTTGATCTTGGGCATCCACTTCATGCTTTCGATAAATCAAAATTAAGCGGCGATAAGATTGTCGTCAAAGAAGTAGAAAACGATATGGATGTGGTGACGCTTGACGATGAAGCGAGAGTGCTTCTTCCTGAAATGCTTGGCATTTGGGACAGCGAGAGACCTATTGCGATTGCCGGTGTAATGGGTCTTAAAAACAGCGAAGTAGATGAAAATACTCAAGATATTGTGCTTGAAGCCGCGGTTTTTGACAGAAAGTCGATTAGAAAAACAGCCAAGCTTTTGGGTTTGAAAACAGAGGCAAGCGCCAGATTTGAGCGGGGAATAGACGAGACTGGCGTCAAATACGCTATAGACAAAGCTGCGAAGCTCATTCAGGAGGTAGCGGGAGGCGAAATTGGCGAAACAGCGCAAGCGCCGGCAGAATATAGAATTAAAAATCAAGAATTAAGAATAGAATACGAGAAAATTAATCAATACGCAGATTTGGATTTGCAAAATGAAGAGATTGACAAAATTCTTGAGAATCTTGGCTTTAGAGTCAAAAATGAAAAAGCCACAGTTCCGTCTTGGCGGCATGATATTTCAATTTGGCAAGATTTAGCTGAAGAAGTTTATCGCATAAATGGAATCAATAAAATTTCTTCCGTTGTCATCCCGAGTGCTCCCGACGAATCGCCCTCCTCTGTCATCCCGAGCGCTCCCGGCAAAGTCGAGAAGTCGAGGGATCTGCATTCGGACGAAATTTACCACCAGAAAGAAGCAATTAAAGATTATTTAGCCGAAATCGGACTAGATGAAGCAATCAGTTATTCTTTTTTGTCTGCCCAAGATGTTGCGGCGGCAAAACTACAGATAGAAGACTTACTCGAAGTCGCTAATCCGGTGCAAGAAGAAAATCGTTACATGAGAAATTCCCTGATTCCTGGGTTGCTGAAAGCAGTTTCCAAAAATCCAAGCTTTGATGATATCGAGTTTTTTGAGCTCGGTAGTGTTTTTTCTCAAAACGGAGAGTGGATGAATTTAGCCGTTGCAACATCCGGAAAACAGGCAAGGGCGGCACAGGATATCATTAAACAGCTTTGTGAAAAATTTAATTTTGATATAAAT
>CAZNDR010000229.1:0-6941 GCA_964571835.1 uncultured Cytophagia bacterium
CCTTAATATTCTATAAGCCAGCTCGGCCAACCGTTCATTTTTTTCTCGCAGTGCTTTATAATGGAGAGAAACAATAAAAAAGCTGCCGCCTACTGCCAGGCCGTGCGAAATTGTCACATGAATGAGCGCGACCAGCGCGATGAGCATTCGGTTCCCAATAAATGGCATCTGAAAGATAGGCCACTCCATAAGTCCTCCTCGATGAGAATTTCAATAAAGCTTTTTTCCGATGTGCATGAGCGATAAATTGTTGAAGCACCAGGAGTAGATTAATCTTCGGCGACTGGCACCGGTTTTAGCGGCACGATATTGAAAAATATCGCTAAAGCGACCGGTAAGTATAAAACAAGCAACAAAATTCCTGGCAAAACCAACTGGCGATAACTCCCGTTTTTCAAATAGCCATTGAAGGCATAGGCAAGAATTAATAAAATGCCGGTTACATTATGAATTTTAATGGTTAGCATATTGGCAGGCGCCAAGCGCAGCGCGTTCTGGTAATTTTTCCGAGCGATAAGAAAAGCTTTCAAAAACCAGGGAAAGGTTAAAAGACTCATATAAATCCAGCTACTGGCTAAATGAAATAGTGGCGCGATCAAAATTATTAAATAGGCACAGCTCATGCTGAGACCATAAAACCAAACTGCTCGTGAAGCGCCGAATAAAACGACAAGGTTGTTTTTGCCGCCCTGTTTGTCCTCTTTTTCATCGGGTATTTCATTGATAGTAATCATGGAAAACATCATAAAGCCTAAAGGCAACAAGACAATGGCTGCTTCCCAGGAAAAATTCATTGCCTGTACGTAATAAGCACCCAGACCAATCGTCAACGAAAAATTGATGAGCTGGGATAATTCACCTAAACCGTGATAGCCGTAGCGAATGGGCGGCGCGGTATAAAAATAGGCACAGCTCATGCCGAAAGCGCCAATGGCAAATATAATCCAATTTCGCTGAGCAGTCAGATACAAACCGATAATTATGGTCAAAAGATATCCCAGCAAAAATGCCCAAAACATCTGCTTTGGTTTAATTCGACCTGAAGTCAGGGTCCCACTGCCACCGGAATAGGGATTTTTTTCCCGGCTTCTTGCCCGGTCAACTGAATTTTTATGATCGTAATAATCATCGGTCATATTAAGGGCAACATGATTGAAGGTGACACCAAGTACGGTAAGCAAGAAATAAAAAGAATGATATTTTCCTGTAAGCGCCCAGGCAAGTACACCGCCTAGGATAGCCGACAACAAACTCGGAGGGACAAAATGATAACGAAATGCCTGCCACCAAATTCGGATGTGAATCATAATGTTTTGTATCCTTAAGCAATAATTGCAACGCTTTTCATTTTGGTAGATTTCGTCTTTCAAAAATCAAAAAAAATTCGATTCTTTTGCATTATCGCTTATTCAGACAATGACCAAGACAGGACGGGACCACCAGATTGTTTTTGTTGCCGAACAGAAAAATTATCAAACGGCGATATACCTCTGCCGTGACCGTAATCTTCAACTTAATTTGTTGAGAAAGAAGTTATCAGCTAATGGTTTTCGCTGCCGTGGCGCCAGTGATTTTTGCTGCAGTTTTTCATCCAATTTTGTCACCTCGCCTTCATAGCCTACGGCAATAACCACCATTATTTCAAAATCATCGGGAATGTTAAATTCGCTCTTTATCGCCTCTGGTGCAAAGCCAGCCATGGGACGCGCAATCAAATTCAATTCCGTCGCCTGCAGCAAAATGTTTTGTACCGCCATACCCAGATCAAACAAATAATATTGACGACCGTGAGAAAGCTGGCAATCCAAATCTGGCTTGGAAAAGCCGACAATTAACAGCGGCGCGGCTTGTGCCCAGCTATTTCCCGTCGTCAGCGCTTTTCTGGCTTTTCCCAGAGCCATCTCTTCAGTCAGAAACAAAAAACGCCAAGGCTGATTATTGAAGCACGAGGCAGAAAGCTGAGCTGCTTCCATCAACTGAGAGATTACTGCCACAGGCAATTTTTCTGATGAAAAAGCACGGGAGGCTTTTCTGTTCTGCAAAATTTGTTTTATTAGCATTGACAAATTTTTCTGAAAAGTTCATTTATTGTTATCTTTCGTTTTGTAAGTAGAAATACCAAAAGGCAAATATGCCGGACAAAAGCCGATGAGAGCTGTTACAATGGGAATTAATCCGATCAATCCCCACCAACTGCTTTTCCAGATTCCCAAGGCTAAAATAATTATTCCCAAAATTACCCGGATCGTTTTATCCACTGTGCCAACATTCTTTTTCATGGTTCTTTCCTCCAATTAAATTTGCTCGTAAAAATAATCCGATCTATTTGACATTGATTATTTTGTTAAAATCCACTGACCAAGCCCAACACCACTATGTTCAATTCATTTTCCAAATCTCTGGTAAATTCTACAATGAATCTTAAATTTCGCGCTAGGAGATAAGTGCCGCTAAGCGTCGCCGTTTCATAGTCATATTCATCCGAATCAATTTTATTGAAGAGTCCAGTCAAAAAAAATCTTGATTTGTCGAGTTGCGGAGAATAGGTTATTTCAGCGACAACGCCTTTTGTTTTGAATTCTTTTGCTGAAGCCAAAAACAGGGGATTAGTATCTTTTCTCAATAAATACTGAAAAGTGCCAGCAAGGGGACCAATGCCAATATTTAGATCCGGTCCGAAATAGGTAATTTCATTAGCAATTTTGCCGGGCAGTCCATTGGCATCCAATATTTTTTCCTTGCCGCGATAAAAAAATCCACCAATGCTCAGCACATCTCCAAATCCCTGATTAATTCTCAAACCGAAATTTTTTAATGGGTCATCATCGAACTTTTTATTGTCGCCGGCCTCTTCCTTGCCATTGCCGTTGACGACCATGGCGATGATATCTGTCTCTGTTTTCTCAATACTATAAGCAAAAGTAAATCCCCGGTCATAGGCGAGATTCGTCCTCGACAGACCGATTTTCTGCTTATAGATCATATAATCTTCAAAAGTAAGCCGGAGCTCTCGTTTCATCAACGGATCGCAGGTTTGAAATTGCCCCACTAACACATCAAGATTGGAATCAAACAGGTTATCAAAATGGAGATAAGCATCTTCGACGCCGGCAATTTCTCCGCGTTCATAAAAATAGAAATAAAAATAATAGCCGATATTTTTGAAAAGCGTACCACCGGAAAGCAACTTCAGCCCGTACGGCGTCTGCAAATCTTTATCCACCGGATTGTCTTTTTCCAACACAGCAAACGCATCAAACCGAACTGCCACGGGAAATGTTTTGTTTAACCAAAGCAGATCATCGCCAGCCGTGACATAATCTTTATCCTGTTCATTTTCTTTCATGATGAAACCGTTACCGGCAAATTCATCACCATAAGGTTTCAGTTTGGGAAAAGGGGCATGACAGGTGGTGCAAGAAATTTTATATCGTCGAGCAAATGCGGGAATGGCATTAGAATCTGTCGTAGCCAATAAAGTAACGACCATGGCAATTATCAAAATCCACAAAAATATTTTTGAATAGTTCATGATTGCTCCCTCATTTATCATTCATAAATTTCAATCCAGGTCGTAGCGCTGTTGACCAAAATAGGTTCAGTTTCATCTTCAGGAACGTGCAGAAATTCAGCTACTGGTTTAACCAGCCGTGAGTAAAATAATTCTGCGGTAAAAATCACCTTGCCCACCGCGATGTCATCAGGCAACTGCCAGGAAAATGTTTCGATTTTTGTCTCCCGTGGGCCGATGCGATAATCCACTCCCTGCGAGGCGGTGTTCCACTGCATGATAGTCATCCGCCTCTGCGGATCAAAATAAGGCAAACGAAAAATTCTATCGCCCACTGGCACCCCGTCGCGCGGCACGCCGAGGAAATTCGGATCGCGTTTTGGGATGCCCAAATCTTGATAAGCGAGCACATCAGCCGCAATGGTAAATTCCTCGCCAGCAAATCCTTTTCTATCTACTGGCAAATGATATTCTTTGCCGTTGGCATCGGTTGCGGTTACGTGCAGCCAGACCATACGATCCTCCACTGAGCCAGTGGGAAATTTGTGGCCGGCTTTACCATTAAACAATTGCACCTTGAGAACGACAATACCAGCGTATTCTACTTCTCTTTCTTCCGGGTGCATTCTCAACTCGATGGTACCTTTCACTTTTCCCGGATCATGAGCACCGTGGAAAAGATGTTGAGAGACTAGACTCTCTTCAGCCATGGTCGCATTTTTTCCCCAGGCTTTGGGCATGTGACATTGGTGGCAGGGCACACCCTGTTGGGCGTAGGGACCTTCTTTCCATTCAAGCTGGGTTGATTTTACCCAAACACCAACAGGATTTTTTTCATTGTGACAGCTACCGCAGAATTCCGCCTGCTTCATAAAATCGCTTTCTTCGGTGTCGTGATGTGGCGACTTGAGGCCGGCTTTATTGCCCCATTTTTTCCTGCCGGGTCGGGAGGTATAATTGAAATTTGCTGGATCGCCGCCTTCATAGCTAGTGATAGTATGACAGAGATCGCAGCTTACGCTTTCATTGGCGCGTGAATTCTCTGCCGGCCGCGGCGGCGGGACATCTCCAGATAGAAAAGCCAACGGCGCATGGCAGCCATTACAGCCATCTGATACTGGTTTGAATTTTGCGTCGACTCTGCCATGCTCAACTGCCAAATCAAAATATTCAATCTCGTCCCAATGGTGCGTATAAGCCTGAGACATCATGGCTTGTCGCCATTGCTGATAAAGGTCAGTGTGACAACTTTGGCACGCTTCCGGCTTCTCATATTGGTTATATTTCTTCGATCCCAGCGCTCCTTCGCCGGAAGGCGTATTTTGAGCATAAATTAAAAACGGCGCTAAAAAAATAGTCCCGACAAATAGTGAAGGAATTTTTCTCATAATGACTCCATTTTCAATTGGATATCAATTAATTAGAAAAGTCCAGTCAGCAGAAAAATAAAATCCCAATCAAATTAGCCACAGGCTCAGAGCCATTATTATCATGCCGGTCATGACCCCAAAAAACGGCGTGCGTTCTGAGCCAACAGACTTGGCAAGGGGGATCAATTCATCGAGGGAGATAGAAACCATAATGCCGGCGACAGCAGCCAGCAACCATCCGATTATTTCAGCTTTTAAAAATGGCAATAAAATCAGCGCTGCTAGACAAGCACCGATGGGCTCACTGATACCCGAAAGAAATGACCAAAAAAAGGCTTTTTTTCTGCTGCCGGTGGCGGCATAAATGGGCGCTGACACCGCCAAGCCTTCAGGAATGTTATGAACGGCAATAGCAACAGCAATAGCTAAGCCTAACTGCAAGTCTTCCATTGTGCCAGCAAAGGTCGCCAATCCCTCAGGAAAATTGTGCACTCCGATACCTAACGCAACCATCAATCCAGTTCGTTTTAGCGATTCTGTTGATCCTTTAGAATGAAGCTCTTCATGCCCAATATATTCATGGGGGACCACATTATCAATAATAAAAAAAATGATCATACCGACAAAAAATGCCGCATGGGCGGACAAAAAGCCAATCGTAGCGATACTTCCCTGCAGCAGTTCGACAAAGGATACCAGTATCATCACCCCGGCAGAAAAACCAAGCGTGAAGCCCATAAATGTCGCGCCCGGTTTGCGCACGGCTAAACCAATGAGGCTGCCAAAAGTTGTAGCTAATCCAGCGCCAGCAGTCAGTAGCAAAGCCGTTCCTACATTGTTGTCCATGAAAATCCTTTCCTCTTTACCCTTGCCATTGAATCAGCGCCTGGGCTGAAAAGCAGTCCGCCTTGAAATCAGCCAACTAAGATTGGCAACGAATCAAAAGCGGACTACTCAACTATTTTTTTTTAGCCTACGCTTTCCATAAACCATGCAAGTTGCAATATTCGCGAGCTTGTAGTTTTGCCGCGGCAACCTGAAATGTCGCCTCTGGCTTTTCTCCCGGTTTCAGATATTTACGATAGACTTTGCCGTCTGCCAGCAATTCGACAAACTCGATGTAATGTTTTGCCTCCATCGGGTGAGCGACGCTGCCGATTTTTACTGTCACTTTTTCTCCGGCTTTTTCGATGACCGGCACATGTTTCTCTTTTGCTGCATCAGTGGTATTCTCTGTCAGCAGATTCATGGGTTGACCGCAGCAAACCAATTCACCATCGCTGGCATGGACAACCTCTACGATGTTGCCACAGAGGCTGCATTTGTAAATTTGATTTAATTGAGTCATGGATCCTCCTAAATGAAATGTTTATGGTTATAAAAAATTTTATTATTGTGTCGCAGGCGGGGCGTAGCTTCTTCCTGCCATTTCATTATCCAGCATGAGAATGCCGTGTCCTTTGTCTCCCATCATCCTGATTTTCTTCAGAAGGCCCAACATGGTCGCTTCTTCTTCGACCTGTTCATCAATAAACCACTTGAGCAAACTCTGCGTGGCAAAGTCTTTATCATCAAGGGCAATCTGCATAAGATTATTAATCAAGCTGGTCACTTTTTGCTCATGCTTCCAGGCAGCCTCAAAAACTGCTGCTAAGGAAGGAAACTTTGTTTCCGGTTGATTGAGCCCAGCGATTTTTACGCCTTGGTTCTGTTCTACTAAATAGTGAAAAAATTTCATGGCGTGAAATCGCTCTTCCTGTTCTTGAACAATAAAAAAATTAGCAAAACCATTTAAATCGATTGAAGCACAATAAGCCGCCATCGATAAATAAAGATGACCCGAATATAGCTCATGGCTAATCTGGTCATTGATTGCTTTTGTCATTCTATCCGATATCATATGTTCTCCAATGTTTGTTTGATTAAGCAAAAATGAAAGTTGTTATTAAAATTCAATTTTCTTTCAAGATATTGTCTTCGTAATCCCGCTCTAATTTGATTTTGTGCCCTTTTTCCTCGCGGGCTAATTTCTCAAACAGCGACTCCAAATGAGTGCCACC